>JBBJNO010000038.1:0-12903 GCA_037720875.1 Luteimonas sp.
CGCCATGAATAATGGGTAACGTCTCGCATCTATGCAATCATCAGGGACGCGACAATTAGGGAAGGTGAACAACCAGCCTTTTCCGACCGCCTCGCTCATCCCAACGCATCTGCGCGCGCGGTGCACGGCGATACCGCGGATGAGCAGGCCGTGCCCGTGGATTTGGCGTTCGTCTCACCGCTTTGCTACCCGTTGCGGGCGTATTTCCCGCCCGGTGGGCGCAGTTACCCTGCCATCGCCAGCATCATCCGGCCTCGGGCCATCCACAAGTTCGACAAGGCAAACAAGGTCATCAGCTGGGCGGTGTTCTTGGCCAACCCGCGGTAGCGCACCTTGACGTGGCCGAACTGGCGTTTGACCACCCGGAACGGATGCTCCACCCGGGCGCGTATCTTGGCCTTGCGGGTTTCCTCTGCCTGGGTAGCCTCTTTCAACGCGCCCTCCGGCAACGCCTTCACCTTTCCGCGTTTCTCGGCGATGTTCCAGTGCAGCACCTTGCCGCGCAGTTCGTCGCACTTGTCGGCGCCGGTGTAGCCGGCATCGCCGTGCACGACCTGCTCGGCGCCGTGCAGCAGCGCCGCCGTCTGGGTCACGTCGGCCACGTTCGCCGCGGTGCCCACCACCGTATGCACCAGGCCCGAGTCGCGATCCACGCCGATATGCGCCTTCATCCCGAAGGACCACTGGTTGCCTTTGCGGGTCTGGTGCATCTGCGGATCGCGCGCCTTGGCGCGGTTCTTGGTCGAAGGCGCGGCGTGGATGATCGTGGCATCCACCATCGTGCCCTCGCGCAACAACAGCCCCCGATCGACCAAGTGCGCATTCACCGTCGCCAGCATCTGCGCGGCCAAACCATGGCGCTCCAGGCGTCGCCGGAACTTCAGCAACGTGGTCTCATCGGGGATGGCCTCGAACGTGATCGCGTTCGGCAGAATCTGTAGATATGAGGTCGTCGGCGTAGAGACGGAAGCAAGGATCAAAAGAGACGGGGGTAATTAAGCAATCTCAGCTTTCCTCCACGTCCCCGCGGACGACAAGCGACCGAGCGATTCAAGGTGGTCTCGACCGTTCGCTGGGAACGCGCGCCCAGGGCGCGTTTCTGCTGGGGGCGTCTGCGGATGGAGGCATTTCTTCCTTCTCGATGCCTCCATGCAAT
Source organism: Luteimonas sp. (assembly GCA_037720875.1). Lineage (GTDB taxonomy): Bacteria > Pseudomonadota > Gammaproteobacteria > Xanthomonadales > Xanthomonadaceae > JALYOU01. The sequence continues at coordinate 1,157 of JBBJNO010000038.1, forward strand.
CATCCTTGATGATCAAACGGAACGTCTCGGCCAGCGTCCGTGGCGAGAGCTTCAGCGGCGACCTGCGGGCACCCGATGCCAACGTCATCCGTCCCAAGCACGGCCCGGGCTCGAACTTCGAGCACCGCTATGGCAGCGGCAGCGGCGAAGTGTCGATCGAAACATTTTCCGGCGACGCGAGCCTGCGGCTGGATTGATCCGCGCCGCCAGCGCATGCCCGGACTGGTCGGACGCGAAACAGCTGACCTTGCTGCGCAAGATGGGCGCAGGAGCCGCGAGGCCAACTCACCCAAGCCCTGAGCACGCTGGCAACCGCCACCGCGCCTTTGGTTGGTGCGGCCTCCTCGGTCTCGTTCATCTTATACGCGCGCTGTGAACCTGCTTCCAAGTGGAGTAGGTTGTAATTTGCACACGCCTCACCCGCATGCGCGATGCCTGCGCGGAAGGGACATATATGTCGAATCCTGCTTCTGGAATGGGTGCCAAGGGCAAGCAACCGGGCTCGTATGGCACGGAGATGCGCCGTCAGAAGACCCTGCTGAAAACGGGCGCGCTACAGGACGCGATCTTTAACAGCGCCTACTTCTCCAGCATCGCCACGGATGAGGAAGGAGTGATCCAGATCTTCAACGTCGGCGCCGAGCGCATGCTCGGCTACACCGCCGCCGAAGTGATGAACAAGATCACCCCGGCTGATATCTCCGATCCCCAGGAAGTGATCGCTCGCGCCGAAGCATTGAGCCTGGAACTGGGCACGCCGATCACGCCCGGCTTCGAGGCACTGGTGTTCAAGGCCTCGCGCGGCATCGAGGACATTTACGAACTGACCTACATCCGCAAGGACGGCAGCCGCTTCCCGGCGGTGGTCTCTGTCACCGCATTGCGCGACGACAGGGACGCCATCATCGGCTACCTGCTGATCGGTACCGACAACACCGCGCGCAAGCAGGCCGAAGAGGCGCTGCTCAAGGCCGGCGCGCTGCAGAGCGCGATCTTCAATAGCGCCAATTTCTCCAGCATCGCCACCGATGCCAAGGGCGTGATCCAGATCTTCAACGTGGGCGCCGAGCGCATGCTCGGTTACACCGCCGCCGAGGTGATGAACAAGATTACGCCGGCTGATATCTCCGACCCGCAGGAAGTGATCGCGCGCGCCGAAGCATTGAGCTTGGAACTGGGCACGCCGATCACGCCCGGATTCGAGGCGCTGGTGTTCAAGGCCTCACGCGGGATCGAGGATATCTACGAACTCACCTACTTCCGCAAGGATGGCAGCCGCTTTCCCGCCGTGGTCTCGGTCACCGCATTGCGCGACGACCAGGACGCCATCATTGGTTACCTGCTGATCGGTACGGACAACACCGCGCGCAAGCAGGCCGAAGAAGCGCTGCTCAAAGCCGGTGCACTGCAGAGCGCGATCTTCAATAGCGCCAATTTCTCCAGCATCGCCACCGATGCCAAGGGCGTGATCCAGATCTTCAACGTGGGCGCCGAGCGCATGCTCGGTTACACCGCCGCCGAGGTGATGAACAAGATTACGCCGGCCGATATCTCCGACCCGCAGGAATTGATTGTACGGGCATCGGCCTTGAGCCTTGAGCTGGAAACGTCGATCACGCCCGGCTTTGAGGCGCTGGTGTTCAAAGCCTCGCGCGGAATCGAAGACATTTACGAGTTGACCTATGTCCGCAAGGACGGCAGCCGTTTTCCCGCGATCGTCTCGGTCACGGCGCTGCGCGACGCGCAGGAAAACATCATCGGTTACCTGTTGATCGGTACCGACAATACCGCCCGAAAGGAAGTCGAGGCAGCCCAGGCACTGCTCGATCAGCGCTTGCGCGATCAGCAGTTCTATACCCGCTCCCTGATCGAGTCGAATATCGATGCACTGATGACGACCGACCCGCAGGGCATCATCTCGGACGTGAATCAGCAGATGATCGCTCTCACCGGCCGCACACGCGATGAATTGATAGGCGCGCCCTGCCGCGGCTTCTTTACCGACCCGGTGCGGGCCGACGCTGCAATCAAACGCGTTCTCACCGAGAACAAGGTGAGCGACTACGAGCTGACCGTGCGCGCGCGCAGTGGCGAAGAAACAGTGGTCTCCTACAACGCCGCCACGTTCCACAATCGCGACCGCAAGTTGCAAGGCGTATTCGCAGCGGCGCGCGATGTCACCGACCGCAAGCGCTTTGAGCGGACATTGCAGGAAAAAAATATCGAACTCGAACATGCCAGCCGCATGAAGTCGGAGTTCCTGGCGACGATGTCGCACGAGCTGCGCACGCCGCTGAACGCAATCATCGGGTTCTCCGAGGCGCTCAAGGATGGTCTTATGGGCGCCATGAGCGACACCCAGCAGGAGTACATCGGCGATATCTTCACCAGTGGACAGCACTTGCTGTCGTTGATCAACGACATTTTGGACCTGTCGAAAGTCGAAGCCGGGATGATGGCGCTTGAGCTGGACACGGTCGATTTGGACAGCCTGCTATCGAACAGTCTATCGATCGTTCGCGACAAGGCTGCCGCTCAGCGCATAGAACTGGAACTTCAAACCGCCGATGGCCTGGGTCTAATGCGATTGGACATGCGCAAGACCAAGCAGATTGTCTACAACCTGCTGTCCAATGCGGTGAAGTTCAGCGGCAACGGCGGGCGCGTAGTGCTGAGTGCGCGGCGCGTTGCGCGCATGGTGGTCGGCACGCTACCGGGCCAGTGGCCCATGCACGGCTTCCCGTTGGCCGACAACGAGTACGACGAATTTGTTGAGATCTGCGTCCGCGACAGTGGGATCGGCATTTCCCAGGAGAACATGCCGAAACTGTTTTTGGCGTTCAGCCAAATCGACAGCAGCTTGGCGCGCAAGTTCGAAGGAACGGGCCTGGGCCTGTCGATGGTCAAGCAGCTAACCGAACTACATGGTGGCACCGTGGCCGTGGCCAGCGCCGAGGGCGAGGGCGCGTGCTTCGCCGTCTGGCTGCCGCGCGCGGCCGTTCCAGAGGGCGATTCCAACGCGGATAGTGATGTAACCCCTACCCACACCTGACGGTTCGGCCCAGCCTTGGCGAGCAAGATCGGACTTCAATCGCGACGGTTCCGTGGCATAAGGTGAAACGTGCTTTGTCATATCAAAAGAGCGGCGGATGGCCACCATATTAGTGATTGAAGACAATCGCGCGAACATGAAACTGGCCACGCTGTTGCTCGCCAACGCCGGTCATGTGGTGCTGTGCGCGGTGGATGCCGAGAGCGGATTGATGTTGGCCCGTTCGCGCGGCCCCGACCTGATCCTGATGGACATCCAGTTGCCGGGGATGGACGGCTTGACCGCGACGGCGCTGTTGAAACAAGACGCCGCCACCGCCGGCATCCCCGTCATCGCACTGACCGCGTTGGCGATGAAGGAAGACCAGAAGCGCAGTCAGGCAGCCGGTTGCGACGGCTATATCGCCAAGCCGTTGCGGTACAAAGAACTGTATGCAGCCATCGATTCCCTTTTGCTCAAGGGCTCGCGAGCGGCCGCGGAACCCACCCCCTTCGATCAGACGCCATGACCCCTACTCCCGCCACCATTCTTATCGTCGACGACGAGATCCTGAACCGAAAGCTGCTCGAGGCTTTATTGCAGCCCGAAGGCTATGTCACCGTCAGCGTCGCCTCCGGCGAAGAGGCCTTGGCCTTGATCGCGCAGCGGCCGCCAGACCTCATCCTGCTCGACATCCGCATGCCGGGCATGGACGGATACCAGGTGACGACGTCGCTCAAAGCCAACCCAGCCACCGCGCATATTCCCATCATCCTGGTGACCGCGCAGGTGGATCGCGCCGCCCGCGTGGTCGGTCTGGATGCAGGGGCGGAAGAGTTCCTAACCAAGCCGGTCGACCGCGCCGAACTTTGGCTCCGGGTGCGAAATCTACTGCGTTTGAAAGCCGCTTCGAACCTGATGGAAAATCCGGACGCGCGCCCGGAAGCGCAGGCCCGGGTTGCCGGGCTGCAACGCTTCCGTATGGCGATGGATTCAGCCGCCGATGCGATCGTGCTGATCAGCCGCACCACGATGCGCTATGTCGATGTCAACGCCACGGCCTGCAACATGCTCGGTTACTCGCGCGATGAGCTGTTGCGTGCCGACGCCGCACAGCCCTCCGGCGTCACCAGCGCACAGTGGCAAGAACTGTACACCGCGATCATCGCCGACCCTGCCAGCAATCGATTGGTGGAGACCGAGTTGCGGCGCAAGGACGGTTCGGCGCTGCGGGTGGAAGGCCACTGGCAGGCGCAGCGGGCGGACGCCGATTGGATCATGGTCGGCGTGCTGCGCGACTTGAGCTTGCGCGAAGCTGCGGGAACAGCAAACGGATAAGGCCTTGTCCTGCGCGGGAGTGTACCAAGAAAGATTTCAAGAAGAAGAGCTTCAAGGATTGGAAGCCTTGGCAACTCGCGATCATGGGCAGCATCAGTGCCCTTGGATCTGCATTGATCGTGTACTTCCTCGGCCGCATATGGCCGTTGTATGTCCAGGCCATAGAGGCCAGCGAGGCGTTTTCCTGGCTGGGGGTCTACGTGTCCATTCCATGATCAAAGGGGACGGAGGCAATTAAGCCGTAGCGCAGCACAAAAACGCCCGCTCACTGAGTAGGCTTTTTGTTTGCGCGATGGTGTTGTTGCACTCAGCGCGTCGCCTGCGAACAACCCGCGTAAGGCGGGTTAAAAACCCGTCGTACGTATCCGGTGGTAGGTCTCGACCCGTAGCTTTTTGGTGACACACGACGATGCTGAACACTCACCAGCGACCGATCGAGAGTGTTGATATCGGCGCGCCCCATCAGCAGTACAACTACGACGCCAATGCCAATGTCGCCGCGATGAGGTTGTGACCCTTAAAATTGATAGGCGCATTGCGACTCGCACCTGGGGCATGTGTTCTCCGACGGACCGAAGCCGACGGGACTGCGTTACTGCATCAACTCGGCAGCGCTGGATTTCGTGCCCGCGTCGGCGCAGGGCGGCGGTTGACGCCTGATGCTTTTGTAGAGCGGAGCTTGCTCCGCTGGTCGTGTGTAAGAGCGGCTTCAGCCGCGAGCACTTGAACAGGATTGTCAACCAAGAGCTCGCGGCTGAAGCCGCTCCTACAAAGTTTTCATGCGGGGGAGCGCTTTTTAGGGGATGCCAAGCAACGCGCCGACGTGCGCCACGCTGCATTCGCGTAGCGCGTCGAGGTCGTAGCCGCCTTCCAGCATCGAGACGATGCGGCCCTGTGCGTGGACATCGGCGATGGCGACCAGTTCGCGGGTGATCCAGGTGTAGTCCTCGGTCGCCAGTTGCAACTGCGCCAGCGGGTCGCGCCAGTGCGCATCGAAGCCGGCCGAAATCAGCAACAGTTGCGGCCGGAACGCGTCCAGCGTGGGCAGGAGTTTTTCGCTCCACACTTCCTGGAATTGGCGGCTGCCTGCACCGGGCGGCAAGGGGGCATTGACGATGTTGCCGACGCCACGCTCCTCCACTGCGCCCGTGCCCGGATACAGCGGCATCTGGTGCGAGCTGACATACAGCACGCGCGGCTCGGCCGCGAAGATCGCCTGCGTGCCGTTGCCGTGGTGCACGTCGAAATCGATGATGGCGACGCGGCCCAGCGCATATTTCTCGAGCGCGTGCGCCGCGGCGACCGCAACGCTGTTGAACAGACAGAACCCCATCGCGATGTCGGCCGTGGCGTGATGGCCCGGTGGCCGCACCGCGCAGAACGCACGTTTGACCTCACCGCCAAGCACCGCGTCGGTCGCCGCGATGGCCGCGCCGGCCGCGCGCAAGGCGGCCTCCGCCGATGCGGGCGACAACACGGTATCCGGGTCGAGCATGATCCGCTCGTCGGGTCGTGTCTCGAGCACGCGGGTGAGCAGCGATTCCTGGTGCGCGCGCAGCAGCTGGCCGCGCGTCGCGCGTGGCGCGTCGCGCCAATCCAGGTCATCGAAATGTTGTTGCAGGGCTTCGGTCACTGCCGCCAATCGCTGCGGCCGCTCGGCGTGGCCCGGCCCGGTGTCGTGGGCGAGGCAGGCGGGATGGGTGTAGATGTGCATGGGCCTGTCATCGAAGCGGGTACGAAGCCGGCATCAGCCCTTGCGACGCTCGTGGTTCCAGAGCACTTCGCCGTGGCCACCCGCGCGCGCCAGCACGCGGGACAGGACGAACAATAAATCGGACAGACGATTGAGGTAGCGGATAGCCTCGGGCCTGACCGCATCGTGATGCGCCAGCGTCACCGTCTCGCGTTCGGCACGGCGCACGATGGTGCGTGCCAGGTGGCAGCGCGCCGCGGCCTCGCCGCCGCCGGGCAGGATGAAATCCTTCAATGGCGGAAGGGCTTCGTTGTAGCGGTCGAGCTGCCGTTCGAGCGCGACGATGTCGTCGTCGTGGATCGCGGCATGCCCGGGAATGCACAACTCGCCGCCCAGGTCGAACATCTGGTGTTGCACGGTGGTCAGCAGTCCGCGGACATCCCTGGCAAGTTCCACGTCGGCAATGTCTGCAGCCAGCACCAGGCCGATCGCGGAGTTGGCCTCATCGACCGTGCCGTACGCGCAGACCCGCGCCGAATCCTTGGCGACGCGGCTGCCATCGCCCAGGCCGGTGGTGCCGTCATCGCCGGTCCTGGTGTAGATCTTCGACAGACGGTTGCCCATCGATCAGTCAGCGACGTTGGCTGCTCGACAGATCGTCGCCATCCAGGTCAGGCAGCGCCGCAACCGATAGCGCCATCACTGCGTGCACAACGGCCGCGATGCCGACATAGATCGCGGTCGTCTGCATGAATGGCCACAACCAGTCGTTGTAATTCCTGGCCCAGCCCGCGAACGTCGGGTTCGCGACCGAGTCACTCAGCCAGTAGAAGCCGCCCTGCGAAAACAGCTGGCACACGACCACCGCCACGAACAGGCTCGCGGCAGTCAGGCCTAGCGTGCGCCAGCGGATGCCATCACTGTGCCGCTGCAACCACGCGCCGCCCATCCACAGGCTGAAATACGCCGGCAACAGGAACCAGTAACCGGGCGATACGCAGTAGTGCTGCCAGAAGCTGACGCCTTGTGCGCTGATGACGAAATAATCGACGGCGACCGCCATTGCCATCAGCAGCGGAAACGCCCAGCGCGTCCAGCTGCGCAGATAGAAGCCGGCAACGAAGAACACGGCCCAGGACGCGTCCGGGATGATAGCTAAATGATTGGCGCGCGTGGCGGCCATCACGATCAGCAGCAGCGTCAGCAGGACGGTGCGCTGGGGGGTGCTCAGGTTCATTGCGGGCTCTCCGTGCAGAGGGCGGCATTCTAACCCACGCATCCGAAGCGGGCTGGACGCGCGCGTATCATTCGGCCGATGCATATCTCTCGACACGACATCGTCATCGTCGGCGGCGGACTGGTCGGCGCCAGCCTGGCGATTGCGCTGGATCGGTCTGGCGTGGACGTGGGCATGGTGGAAGCGACCCCGCCCGGAACCCTGCCGCCGGTGTTCGACGAGCGCAACCTGAGTTTCGCCGCCGCCACGGTCAACGCGTTGACGGCGCTGGGCGTGATGCAGAAGTTGCAGACGCCGCCCGCACCGATCCGCCGCATCCATGTCAGCCGCAATGGCGACTTCGGCCGGGTGAGGCTGGACGCGGCCGATTACGGGCGCGAGGCGTTTGGCCAGGTCGTTGTGGCGCGTGCGTTTGGTGATGCGCTTGAGGCACGCCTGGGGGCGTTGTCCAGATTGACGCGCTATCGGCCTGCACGCTTCATTGGCATCGACGATGCAGGTGTCGATCATCGTGCGATCCGGATCGATGACGACGCTTCTTGCGGCACGCGGCGCATCGAGGCGCGCCTGTTGGTTGCCGCCGATGGCACGCGCAGCGGCATTCGCGACGCGCTGGGCATTGCCATCGACCAACACGACTATGCGCAGACGCTGCTGATCGCGCGCATCCGCGCGCAGCGGGCGCCGGATGGCACGGCTTACGAGCGTTTTGGCAACGATGGGCCGACCGCGCTGCTGCCGCGCGGCGATCGTCATTTTGGCGTGATCCACGGCGTGCATCGAGACGATGCCGATGCGGCGATGCAAGCGCCGGACAGCGAATGGCTGACACGCCTGCAGTCGGCGTTCGGCTGGCGCGTGGGCAAGCTGTTGGCGAGCGGGCCACGCAGTGCGTATCCCGCCACGCGCGTCATCGCGGCCCGCACGACCGCAGAGCGTGCCGTGCTGATCGGCAACGCGGCGCAGACCATCCACCCCATCGGCGCGCAGGGATTCAACCTCGGCCTGCGCGATGCGTTGACGCTCGCCGAATTGATCGAGCAACGCGGCGGCGATCCGGGCGATGCCGCGTTGCTGGACGCCTATGTCGAGCGTCGTCGGCAAGACCGTGCCCGCACGCTGGCGTTTTCCGACGGCCTGGCGCGAGTCACATCGAGTGATGTACCACTGCTGCGGCCATTGCGCAGCCTTGGCCTGATGGCTGCGGATGCCATGTCATCCGCGCAGGCGATGCTGGTCGGCGGCGCGATGGGTTATCGCGCGGATGTGCCTGCATTGTGCCGCGAGGTGGTCCAGTGAAGCGGGCGACACCGGTGGCGCAATGAATGCTCGTACACGCATCGATGTCGCGGTGGTCGGCGGTGGCGTGGTCGGCGCGGCGTGCGCGCTTGCGCTGGCCAGGCTCGATCTGGAGGTGGCATTGATCGAGGCCGTCGAGCCGAAACGATGGTTGCCTGAGGCCGCCGACCTGCGCGTCTATGCATTCGCGCCGGACAACGCTGCACTTCTGGATGGCCTCGGCGTGTGGCGGTCGATAGAGAGCACGCGCACCCAGCCCTATCGACGCATGCGCGTCTGGGATGCAGGCGGCGGCGGTGAATTGGCATTCGATGCGGACGCCTTCGGCCGCAATGAACTCGGCTGGATCATCGAGCACGGCTTGCTGGTGGACCGGCTTTGGGCTGCACTGCCCAAGGCGGGCGTGCAGCTGCATTGCCCGGCGCTGGTTGATGCGCTGGAACAGTACGACCAGGGCGCGCGCTTGCGGCTCGACGACGGCACCCGCGTCGAGGCGCGGCTGGTGATTGCCGCCGATGGCGCCGAATCGGCAGTCAGGACACTCGCCGGCCTGGATGTGGGGACGCACGACTATGGGCAGCGTGGGTTGGTGGCCTATGTGCAGATGGAGCGTCCGCACCAGGACACCGCATGGCAGCGTTTCCTGCCGGGCGGACCGCTGGCGTTGCTGCCTTGCACGCAAGGCCGCGGCTCGATCGTGTGGACGCTAGCCAATGAGCAAGCCGATCGGTTGCTGGCGGTCGATGTTGACGCGTTCAATCGCGAATTGACTTGTGCATTCGATGCGCGACTGGGCGACATGCGTGTGGATTCAAGGCGCGTCGCGTTTCCACTGCGGCGCCAATTGGCGAAACACTACGTCCAGCATCGCGTGCTGGCGATCGGCGACGCCGCGCATGTCGTGCATCCGCTGGCGGGGCAGGGCGTCAACCTTGGGTTGCGTGATGTCACTGCGTTGCGCGACAGCATCCGCGATGCGCAATCGCGGGGCGTTGACTTCACTGCGGCGCAACGGTTGTCGCGCTGGGCACGGACACGCAAGAGCGAGAATGCGGCGGCCGCGTATGCCTTCGACGGGCTCAACCGGTTGTTCTCGAATGACGGGGTCGGCGTATCGTTGTTGCGCGGGCCATTGCTTGGTCTTGCCGGAAAACTGCCGGTGCTGCCGCATGCGCTGTGGCGCAGGGCGGCGGGGTTGTAACTGCATTGCCCAACGGAACTTTGTTCGCGTGCAGGAGCACTTTGTTCGCGTGCAGAAGCCGATCCAGAGGCTAGCTCTTGTTTCTGATTCATGCAGGTATTCATGTAGACGTACTCATGCAGGTGCGAATTTATTCGCACGCCCCAGGGCTCCAAAGCGTGCGAATGAATTCGCACCTACGCGATGCAAGCTCGCGGCTGCACACGCTCCTGCGAAAGCCAGGCTAGAAAAAACGCCCCGCATCAAGCGGGGCGTTGGCGTCTGCAGGGTGGGCCTGAAACTCAGTCCATCCAGCCCTTCAACTCATCCTGGCTCAGGCTGCCATTGCGGTTGCTGTCCACCGCGCGGAACTCGCTTGTCAGCGTGGCGTTCGTCTTGACTTCGCTTCGACTCAGGCTGCCGTTCTTGTTGGCGTCGAGTGCAGCGAAATCGATCTTGTATTCGCCGACGACCGAATCAGCAGGACTGGACGTGACTTGCGGGGCGGGCGTCGCGGGCGGCATGGGCATCGCCGGATTCGCGGGCATTGGATCCGCTGGCATAGCCTCCGCGGGCATTGGGGATGCTGGCGGCGCGGCATCCTGCGGTATGTCCTGCGCGGGCGGCGGCGTTTGCGCATCGTCTGTGGTCGTCTCTGACTGTTGGGCGGTTTCAGTCGCCGCCTTCACCTCGGCCTGGGTCGATTGCGCCAGCACCTGACCGCTGGCTGCGAGTGCGGCCAGGGCGAAAATCATCAGATAACGTGTGTTGTTCTGCATCGCATGCTCCAGCTTCGGGACAAGCTGTAGACCGTATGCGCACCCGGATTAAACAAGTGTAAAAAAGCCTACTGCAAGCTGAACGGCGCGGGTGTCAGGTGCGGCTGGCTATTACCGTGATTTCCTCGCGATCGTGGTAAAGCTGCTTTGCGCGCACCTGCAACCTGCGATTGGATTGATGCCTGAAATCGTCGAGGCAGCGCTGCGTTTCATCCCAGCGCTTCTTCATCGGCAACTTGAGGTTGAAGACCGCGTGTCTGCACCAGCCTTCGCGGAACCATGTCGCCATGCGTTCGGCCACGCGCCGCGGCTGCTCCACCATGTCGCAGACCAGCCAGTCCAGCGGTTGTTTCGGTTGCCAGCTGAAGCCGTCCGCGCGCAGGTGTTCCACCCGTCCGGTCTGCATGACGTGCTCGCGCAGCGGGCCGTTGTCGATGGCGGTCACGCGCAGCCCGTGACGGGTCAATACCCATGTCCAGCCGCCGGGGGCGGCGCCGAGATCCGCGGCGCGCATGCCGGGCAGCAACAGGCGCTGCCGTTCCCCGCGATCAAGCAACACCAGGAAAGCCTCCTCGAGTTTCAGCGCCGAACGCGATGGCGCATCGGCATGCATGCGCAGCCGCGGGATGCCGAGCGGCCATGGCGCGCTGTCCATCGGCTCGCTGCTGGCGACGAACGCGTGGTCGCCGGCGACGAGGCACACGTGCAGGCGTGGCAACGTCGCATCGTCGCGCGGGCTCAGCACGCCGGCCTTGCGCAAGGCCGGACGCAGAGCGTTGCCGAATGCGCGTGCGAGGCCGGACAGTGGCTTGGCCGCATCGCTGTCGGGATGTTCGACCACGAGTTCACCGAAGCGCGTGGCCAGTGCATGCGTTGCCAGCGAACCGATGATGGGCGTGATGCGATCCTGCGTGGACAGCCCTCGCAGTTCGGCGATCAACAACAGCTTCTGGCGCGCGAAGATCAGTTCGCGCCACGGCAGGTCGCGTGACAAGGCCTTGGCATCGTCAGAGACGAACACGACGTAACCACTGTCGCGCTCCGCACGTGCGTAGCCGGGATGTCCGGCCTCCGCGGCGCGCGTGGTGAGTTCGGCGGCGAGTTCCGGTTCAAAACCGGCGCGGCAGTAGCAGAGCAGACCGGTCATGGGCTCGGCCTCCCAAAAGCGGCTGTAGGAGCGCACCCGGGCG
>JBBJNO010000278.1:0-3373 GCA_037720875.1 Luteimonas sp.
GCCATGCCGCAGTTCAACCGGATCGCCGCCTTGCCCGGGCAGGACGTCGAGGTGCGCAAGCTGCGCTGGACGGCGCGCGCGTATGCCGCGGAAGCGCGGTGCGTGCATGGCGAGGCCGCCGTTGGCCGCAATGAACTCGACGGACTGGTCGAGGAACTGCGCAGCGCGCTCCCCGATGGCGGCGTGCTGCCGCGCCGGGTCGCGGCACTGCGCGCGGCGTGCGATCAGTCCGCTGCGCCGCCGTCGAGCAGCGAGGGCTGAAGCAACTCGATGCGGCCTTCGCCGCGCGCGATCTTCTTGAACTCGGCGCGGCTGACCGACACGTAACGCTCGTTGCCGCCGATCTCCACCTGCGGCCCGTCCTGCACGGCCAGCCCCTGGTCATCGACGCGCACGGTCATCGTCGCCTTCTTGCCGCTGTGGCAGATCGTCTTGATCTCGGTCAGCTCGTCGGCCCATGCCAGCAAGTACTGGCTGCCCGCGAACAGCTCGCCGCGGAAATCGGTGCGCAGGCCGTAGCACAGCACCGGGATGTGCAGGGCATCGACCACCTCACCAAGTTGCCAGACCTGCGAGCGGCTGAGGAATTGCGCTTCATCGACCAGCACGCAATCGAGCTTGCCGTTGGCGGCGATGTCGACGCGGACGCGTCGCTCGAGGTCGTCGTTGCGATCGAAGGCGATGCCTTCGGCGCTCAGTCCGATGCGCGAGGCGACCGTGCCGCTGCCGCCCCGGTCGTCGAGTTTGGGGGTCAGGATCATGACCCGCATGCCGCGTTCGCGGTAGTTGTGCGCCGATTGCAGCAAGGTGGTGGTCTTGCCGGCGTTCATTGCCGAATAATAGAAATAGAGTTTTGCCATGCGCATTATTTTACCCGCCTCTGCTGCGCAAGCAGGGAAGGCTGGGAAGCGGTTGCGTCAGGTCTTTTGCGCTGTTGGCGAAAGTCAAAAGCTTCCGCCTTTCGGTGGGTCACTTTCTTTGCTGGCACACGACGCGCGCAGGAGCGCGCGCGAACAGCGAAGCTGGCCCGAAGGGCGAGCGCCATGGATGGCGCGAGTCAAGAAAGTCACCAAAGAAATGCCTTGGCCAAGGTCCACAGCCTGCGGATTGGTTGCTATCGGTATTTTCCGACTCGGCATCCTGCCTCGGTCGGCTGATGTCATATGAAACGCAGGGCGCACATCCATGTGCGCCGCCCTACGGGTCTGCGGATTGCAACGTTTGTTCGTTGTCATGAGAAAGGGAAGCTGCGAGCTTGTTCGCTTCTCCTCTCGGGGCGAATGACTGCGCTTGCCAGCCATGGCTCGCGCAGCACTGAACGCCTGAGCGCTGTGCGCGAGGGCCTGGTGCCGGCCCTCGTAGTCTTTGCGATTCAGCAACGAACTTCTTTACTCGTCATTCCCGCGAAGGCGGGAATCCAGGGACTTTAAGCCGGTAAGACCAAAGACACTGGATTCCCGCCTGTGCGGGAATGACGATTGCAAATTTGTGAGTTCGATATAGAGACAGGTTCCAGTCAATCGAGGGCGGATTAGGGTGCTTCCGTTACGTCGTATTGTGCTAATCGAACACCTGCATTTCATTTTTGTTCGACAACGTCAGCTGGCACCCACAAAATGATCGCCTTGCACGGTCGTCTGTGCCATCAACCAGAACCCATACGCGATGCTCGGCCTCAATCCCCAGCAATCCTCCGCCGTCCTCCTCTGCGAAGGCCCGTTGCTCGTGCTCGCCGGGGCCGGGAGTGGCAAGACGCGGGTGATCGTGGAGAAGATCGCGCACCTGATCCAGTCGGGTCGCTATCCGGCCAAGCGCGTGGCCGCGATCACGTTCACCAACAAGGCCGCGCGTGAGATGCGCGAGCGGTTGGCGCGACGGGTGAAAGGTGATGCGGGCGAAGGGCTCACGATTTCGACCTTCCACGCACTCGGGTTGAAGCTCTTGCAGATCGACCACGCCAAGGCGGGTTTGAAGCGCGGCTTCTCGGTGTTCGACAGCGACGACAGCACCGCGCAACTCAAGGACCTGATGCCCGGTGCAAAGCCCGACGCGTTGCAGGCCGTGCAATCATTGATTTCCCGCGCCAAGAATGGCGGCTTGTCGCCGCAACAGGCACAGGATGCCGCGATCACGGTGCGCGAACGCGAGGCCGCGGCGTTCTATGCGAAGTACCAGGCGCGACTCAGTGCCTTCAACGCGGTCGATTTCGACGATCTGATCCGTCTGCCGGTGCAGTTGCTGGAAAACGACGCGGACTGCGCGCTGGCGTGGCGCGAACGCATCGGTTACCTGCTGGTCGACGAGTGCCAGGACACCAACGATGCGCAATACCGCATGTTGAAGGCCTTGGCTGGCGACACCGGCAACTTCACCTGCGTCGGCGACGACGACCAGAGCATCTACGCGTGGCGCGGCGCCAATCCGGAAAACCTGTCGCAACTCGCGCGCGACTATCCGGCGCTGCAGGTCATCAAGCTGGAACAGAATTACCGCTGCAGCAATCGCGTATTGCGCTCGGCGAATGCGTTGATCGCCCACAACCCGCACGAGCATCCCAAACAGCTGTGGAGCGCGCAGGCCGATGGCGAACGCATCCGCGTCTGGGAATGCCGCGACAGCACGCACGAAGCGGAAAAGGTCGCGGCCGAAATCCACTTCCTGCAGACCGCACGCGGTGCTCCCTGGAGCGATTTTTGCGTGCTGTTCCGCGGCAACCACCAGTCGCGCGCGCTGGAGAAGGCGCTGCAGTTGCTGCGCATTCCGTATCACCTGAGCGGCGGCACGGCGTTCCTGGAACGCGGCGAGGTCAAGGACGCGCTGGCATGGTTGCGGCTGGTCGCCAATCCCGAGGACGACGCAGCGTTCCTGCGCGCGGTGCAATCGCCCAAGCGCGAGGTCGGCGCGACCACGCTGGCCAAGCTGGCCGAACTGGCGCAACACGCCGGCTTGCCGCTGTCACGCGCATCGGAATCGATCGGACTGTTGAAACAGCTGCCGCCGCGCGCGAGCAATGCGCTGAGCGGCTTCATCGACATCGTGCGGCACCTGCGCAATGAAGCGATGCGCCTGCCGCCGGCCGAACTGGTGCGGCAACTCAACGAACGCTCGGGCCTGCTGATGGCGTTGCGCGCGCAATGCAAGACCGACGCGATGTTCGCGGTCCGCCGCGGCAACCTCGACGAACTCGCCGACTGGTTCGATGCTCCAAAACGCACGGAAGCGCGTGGTTCGGGTCCCGGCGAACTCGCCGCGTCGCTGGCACTGCTGTCGCACGCCGACAAGGGCGACGCCGGCAACCAGGTGCGCCTGATGAGCCTGCACGGCGCGAAAGGGCTGGAATTCCGCTACGTGTTCATCGTCGGCGTCGACGACG
>JBBJNO010000279.1:0-3367 GCA_037720875.1 Luteimonas sp.
GAACCATTCGTCGAAGAGTTTCAGTTCGCGCGCCAGCATTGCCTCGTCGTACAGCGGCAGGGCCGCCGGCGCCGGGATTGATTGCAGCTTCAGCAACTGGCTGATCGCATCGTCAAACAACAGGTCGGCGTTGTCGGAGTCGATCACATGCAGGTACGTGTCGGCACCGAGGTCTTCAAGCAGGAGAAATCCTGCATCGATATCGCGTGCGATGACTTGCGGTACGCGCACGTCGCCGCGTTCCAGTACGTCACGCATTGCAAGCCACGGCCGCACATCTTCCTTGTCCGGCGGCGAATCCATGACGATGACGCTATCCGGCGATGCATGCGCCATGGTGCGCCAGTAGCTGCGGAAACCCGCGTCCATCGATGCACGCACGAGTTCGATGGACGGATCGTTGGTTGCGATGCGCGTCCATGCCAGGCGGGCGGCGTCACGGTTGGTCTGGTTCATGGATGCAAATGTACCGGCAATGGCAGGGCCAAAGAAAACGCCCCGCGATGCGGGGCGTCTGCATTTTTCCTGCAACCGCTCAACGCGGCGGCGGCAACGAGGTCCGCTTGCGCCGGAACACGCTCACGATCAGCAGAATGACGATGGCCCCGAGCAGCGCGCCGAAGAACCCTGCCGCTTCACCGGGCGCGTACCAGCCCATCTGCTGCCCGACAAAACTCGCCGCGACCGCGCCGGCAATGCCAAGCAGGGTGGTGAAGATGATGCCCATCTTGTCGTTGCCAGGCTTGAGGAACCGCGCCAGCAGGCCGACCACGAAGCCAATCAGGATCGTGACCAGCCAGTTGTTGTTACCGATCAAACCTTGCAAATCTTCCATAACCCCTCCGCCAGTGGTGAATCCGCGCGAGCTTAACAGCAGCCGTGTTCGCCGCGCTCGGCCGCGCCCGCCACCGCCGCCATGCCCATCGTCTCGCCGCGCATGCTGGCCGCATGATGTTCGGCGATGACGCGCGCGACCGAGGCGGTGACGCGTTTGCCCATGGGGATGTGCAGGAATTCATTCGGGCCATGCGCATTGGAATGCGGGCCCAGCACGCCGGTGATCATGAACTGCGCGCCGGGGAACTTCTCGCCGAGCATGCCCATGAACGGGATCGTGCCGCCTTCGCCCATGTACATCGCCGGCGCCTTGAAGAATTCCAGACTGGCCGCGTTGATGGCTTGTTCCAGCCACGGCGCCATGGCGGGCGCGTTCCACCCGGTAGAGGCCTTCTCCAGTTCCAGCGTGACCTGCGCGCCGTTGGGCGGATCGCGCAACAACGCCTCCTTCAACAACTCGCCGCCGCGCTTGCCGTCCAGCGTCGGCGGCAGGCGCAACGACAATTTCAGCGATGTCTGCGGGCGCAGCACGTTGCCGGCCGACGACAGCGCCGGCAGGCCGTCCGCGCCCGTGATCGACAACGCCGGACGCCAGGTGCGGTTGAGCACGAGCTCGGTCAGGTCATCGGCCATCGGCACCATGCCCGGGAGAAACGGGAACTTGTCGTACACCGTGTTGCCCAGCACGTCGGCAACACGCTTGGCCTGCGCCATGCGATCGGCGGGAATCTCGGCGTGCAGGCCTTCGACCAGGATACGTCCGCTGTCCTCGTCCTCGATGCGCGACAGCAATTGCCGCAGCAGGCGGAAACTCGATGGCACGATGCCCGACGCATCGCCGCTGTGCACGCCTTCCTCCAGCACCTTGACGGTGAAATTGCCGCCAGCCATGCCGCGCAGCGACGTGGTGCACCACAGTTGGTCGTAATTGCCGCAGCCCGAGTCCAGGCACACCACCAGCGACGGCATGCCGATGCGCGCGGCAAGATGATCGACATACGCGGGCAGGTCGTAGCTGCCCGATTCCTCGCACGCCTCGATCAACACCACGCAACGCGCATGCGGCGCGCCCTGTTGCTGCAACGCCTGGATGGCGGCCAGGGAACCGAAGATCGCATAGCCGTCGTCGGCGCCGCCGCGGCCGAACAACTTGTCGCCCTTGATCACCGGCTTCCACGGGCCGAGGTCGTCGTCCCAGCCGGTCATTTCCGGCTGCTTGTCGAGATGGCCATACAGCAGCACGCAGTCGTCGCCATGCTTGCTTGTCGCCGATGCCGAGGCATCGGCTGGCGCATCGGAGGCCGGGATCTCGATGAAGATCAGCGGCGTGCGATTCTCGAGCCGCACCACTTCGATCTGCATGCCGGGGATGTCCTGCGCCCGTGCCCAGCGTTCCATCAACTGGACGGCATCTTCCATGAAACCGTGCTTGACCCAGTCGCTGTCGAACATCGGCGACTTGTTGGGGATGCGGATGTATTCCACCAGTTGCGGGACGATGTCGTCGTCCCATTTCCTGGAGACGAAATTCTCGACGAGCGCAGGGTCGATCTTGCTGGCATCCATGTGGGATGTCCCGGTGCGGGGAAGGCGTCGATTCTAGCGCCGCACCCGTGACGTAGGAGTTTTCCGACGATTCACCGGCCCATCGTCCGTCGTGCCGATGGCCGCTCCGGCGATACGGCTGGCCGGCGGCGAGGACGAGACTGTCCTCACCGGCAAACGCACTCACGGTGCCGGACGCAACCTCAACCCAACGTACGGAGATCGTCATGAAGTCGTTCAACACCATCCTGAAATCGCTCGCCCTCACGCTGATGCTGGCCACCAGCGCCTTCGCGGCCGACAAGGTCAACATCAATACCGCTGACGCCGCCACCATCGATCGCGTGCTGGTCAATGTTGGCCCGGCCAAGGCCGACGCCATCGTCGCGCACCGCAAGGCCAACGGCGCGTTCAAGAGTGCCGAGCAACTGGCGCTGGTCAAGGGCATCGGCCTGAAGACGGTCGAGAAGAACCGCGACCGCATCGTGCTGAGCGGCGGCGCGCCGGCGCGTGCGGCAGCCGCCAGGCCGGGTGCGAAAAAAGCAGTCGCCAAGCGCTGAAGCATCGCTGTCGGCTGTGCAGGGATGCGTTGCTGACGAGTGAGGAGCAGGGAATGCTCCGCGGAACGGCAGGACGCCAGTACAAGGACGTATCGCCACCCGGGCGCACAGGATGTGTGGCCGGGTGGCGGCTTTTTTGGAGTGGGTCGGGAATGGAAATGGGAAATTGGAAATGGGAAATGCTGATCGGCCTGGCTCGTCATCCCAGCGCAAGCTGGGATCCATTTTCGATCTTGCCCTTTGCTTTGCTCTAGGGAGAGTCTGAATAAAAGACTGTGCTGTCCGCAAAGGACGCGAAGGACGCAAAAAAGTGCGTAGTGACGCTGTTCATTGCGTCTTTGGCGTCCTTTGCGGACTTGATCAGAGCTTCCCTAGTTCTACTGTGTTATAAAACTAACTGATTGATGATACTGTTCCTGGGTCTT
>JBBJNO010000280.1:0-3345 GCA_037720875.1 Luteimonas sp.
CGTGGCTGAGTTCGTGGCCGACCAGGGCGCCGAATGTGCCGTAATGCCCGGCCGCGTCCTGCGCCATGTCCAGCACCGGCGGTTGCAGCATCGCCGCGGTCACGATCAGGCGGTTGTGTGCGAGGTCGTAGGCCAACGCCGGATGCTGTGGCAACACGTCCCAGCGGCGATCTGCATTGCCGCGGCCGATGCGTTTCATTTCCTCGCGATGCCGCCACGTGGACGCGATGAGCATATTGCCGCCGAAACTGCCGCGGCCCATCGGCTGCACGGTGTAATCGAGGTCGCGGCGTGGGGTGCCGATTTCGATCCTCAGCTTGCCGAGCTTGGACTTGGCCTCGGCCCTGGCCTGTGCGCTCATCCAGGTGTTGCGACCGACGCTGCGTCCGAGCGCGTCGCGCACCTGCGTGGCGATGGCCTCGGCGCGCGATTTGGTGGCGGCGGGAAGGTAGCGTCCGGCGTACTCACGACCGAGCATCGGGCCGGCCGCGGTATTGATTGCGTTGAGCGTCTGCTGCCAGCGTGGCTGCGGGACTTTTTCGCCACGCAGCACGCGGCCGCGGAACTCGAACTCGGCATCGCGGAAACTCTTCGACAGATGCGGCGCCATCGCGTTGCCGACCTGGTAACGCAGGTAGGTCTTCCACTGGTCGGGCTTGAGCGAGGCGACGAGGGCGTTGAGTTGGGTGAACAGTTCCGGGTTCGCCATCGACACCGTGTCATCAGTGACGGCTTGCGCCTTGAGGAAATCACCCAGTTGCAATTGCTTGTACTGCTTGGCGAGATCGGCCACCGCGACGGGCGCGTAATTGGCGCGCGGATCGCGCAACAAGGTCAGCGGTCTGGAGCTTTGCGCAATGCGTGTTTCCAGGTCGATGACCGCTTGCGCCTCGGCCGCCAGCTTGTCGGGGGGTGTCCCGGTCAGCGTCAGGATCTTTTGCACGTAGTTGTTGTAACGGCCCAGCAACGCGCGCGTATCTGCATCGGTGCGCGTGTAGTAAGCGGGGTCGGGCAGGCCGATGCCGCCCTGGCTGAAATAACCGATGTGGCGGTCGAGGTCGTTGAGATCGATATCGGCGCTGAAATTGAATGCGACCGGGATGCCGACCTGGTGCAGGGCGGCGATCGCGGCCGGCACATCCTTGGCGCGGCGGATGCCGTTGATGCGTGTCAGCAGCGGCGCGATGGAATTGCTGCCATCGGTTTCGGTCGCGGCTTCATCCAGGCCACTGGCCCAGAAGTCGCCGAGCAGTTTCTGCACGTTGCCTTGCGGCATGCGCATCGCGTTGTCGAGCAGGTCACGTTGCTGCTGGAGCGCGCGGTCGTTGACCTGGCCGAGTGCCGAAATGCTGCCGGAACCGGCCAGCACGCTGTTGGCCTGCAACCAATCCTTGTTGGTGTATGCGTAGAAATCGCTGCAGGCGGTGAGGGTCTCCGCAACGGGTTGCTTCTGGACCGCGGCTTTCTTTTTTTTCTGCGCATCGGCATCGAAGGAGGCCGCTCCAGCGACCAGGCTGACGATCAGGGCGAGGGCAAGTGGCTTCACATTCAGCATTGCGAGATCCATCCGGAAATATCGCGCGAGTCTAGCAAGGGGGCTGGTTTTGACGCTGAACATTGGCTCACCCCCCGCTCCTACGCCCCGCAGGACGCATAGATGCGTCGCGACAACAGAAGGCCCGGTTTCCCGGGCCTTCGTGCCACGCAAATCACACCAACAACTCACCAGATCACGATCTGCTTGTCGCCGTCACGCACCATCGCGTTGCCGGTCTTGCACTGGAACGCGGTCGCGAACGCGGGCAGGTTGGAGGGCGCGCCCATCGCGCGGAAATTCGCCGGTGCATGCGGGTCGGTGGTCAGGCGCACGTTGAGCTCTTCCGGCGTGAAGTTGCGGCGCCACACGGTGGCCCAGTTGGCGAAGAAGCGCTGGTCGCGGGTCAGGCCGTCGGCCTTTGGATCGGGTGTGCCGGCGGCGGCCTTCTGCAGCGCGTCGTAGGCAACCGCCAGGCCGCCGAGGTCGGCGATGTTCTCGCCCAGCGTCAGGTTGCCGTTGACCATCTTGCCCTTGACCGCTTCGTAACCGTTGAACTGGTTCACCAGCTTGTCGGTGAGTGCCTTGAAGCTGGCCGAATCCTTGTCCGTCCACCACACCTCAAAGTTGCCCGACGGCCCGAAGCGGCTGCCCTGGTCGTCATACCCGTGAATCATTTCGTGGCCGATCACCGCGCCGATGCCGCCGTAGTTCAGCGCGTCGTCGGCTTTCGGATCGAAGAACGGCGGCTGCAGGATCGCGGCCGGGAACACGATCTCGTTCTGCTGCGGGTTGTAGTAGGCGTTGACCGTCTGCGGGCTCATGCCCCATTCGGTCTTGTCGACCGGCTTGCCGATCTTGCCCAGCTCCCACTTGTAGTTGAACTCGTTGGCGGCAAGCACGTTGCCGATATAACTGTCGCGCGAGGTGTCCAGGCCGGCCCAGTCGCGCCACTTGTCCGGATAGCCGATCTTGGGCGTGAACGAGGCCCACTTTTCCATCGCCTTTTTCTTGGTGTCTGGGCTCATCCACGTCAGCCCGTCGAGACGCACCTTCAAGGCGTCGCGCAGGTTCTGCACCAACGTCGCCATGCGCGCCTTGGACTCGGCCGGAAACGCGACCTTGACGTACATCTGTCCCAGCGTCTCGCCAGCCAGGTTCTCGATGGTGTCGAGCACGCGCTTGCCGCGTTCCTTGATTTCCTTCTGGCCGCGCAGTGACTTGTTGTAGAAGTTGAAGTTCTCCTGCACGAAGGCTTCCGACAGATACGGCGAGGCGCCATCGACGGTGTGGAAGCGCAGGTAGCTCTGCCATTGTTCAACCGGGACGTCGGCAAGCATCTTGCTGACTTCGGCGTGGAATGCCGGGATCGCCAGCGAGAACATCGCCGGCGTCGCGACACCCTGCGACTCGAAGAATTTCGTCCACGGGAAATTGGGCGCCAGCTTGTCGGCTTCGGCCGGGGTCACCGGGTTGTAGGCCAACTCGGCATCGCGCGAGAGCTGTTCGCTGGACTTGGACGCCTTCGCCAGTCGCGTCTCGAACGCGACCACGTCCGTGGCTTGCTTGGCGGCATCCG
Source organism: Luteimonas sp. (assembly GCA_037720875.1). Lineage (GTDB taxonomy): Bacteria > Pseudomonadota > Gammaproteobacteria > Xanthomonadales > Xanthomonadaceae > JALYOU01. The sequence continues at coordinate 3,114 of JBBJNO010000280.1, forward strand.
CTGCGGGAATTCCCGACAATTCCAGCACCTTGGCGACGTGCGCCTGGTAAGCGGCCAGCTTGTCCTTGTGTTCGGCCTTCTCGTAATACTCCTTGTCCGGCAGGCCCAGGCCGCCCTGGAAGGCGTAGGCGATGTTGGTAGTGGAGTTCTTGAAATCGGGATCGGAGCCGAAACCGAACAGGAAGGTCTCGCCGGTGGCCGCGCTGGTGCGCTGGTACTCGGCGACGGCGTC
>JBBJNO010000281.1:0-3339 GCA_037720875.1 Luteimonas sp.
GCGCGGACATGCCGATCCCGTATCGCGTCTACGGCGGCCAGCGCTTCTTCGAGCGCGCCGAGATCAAGGACACGCTGGCGTACCTGCGGCTGGTCGCCAATCGCAGCGACGACGCGGCGTTCGAGCGCGCGGTGAACACGCCGACGCGTGGCATCGGCGAACGCACCCTCGATGAAGTGCGCAAACGCGCGCGCCACGATGCGGTGCCGCTGTGGGAAGCCGCGATCCGCGTCGGCCGCGAAACCACACTCGCCGCGCGCGCGCGCAACGCCTTGCTGGGGTTCCACACGCTGGTTGATGCGCTGTCCGGAGAAACGGCGGAGTTGCCGTTGAAGGACAAGATCGACCACGTCCTGTTGCGCTCCGGATTACGCGAGCATTACGACAAGGAATCAAAGGGCCAACTGGATTCGCGCACCGACAACCTCGACGAACTGGTCTCCGTCGCATCGCGTTTCGTGCGCGGCGACGACGAGGAAGCCGCCGCGTTGACCGAGCTGGTCGCCTTCCTCGCGTACGCATCGCTCGAAGCGGGCGAAGGCCAGGCCGAGGCCGGCGCCGATGGCGTGCAGTTGATGACGCTGCACAGCGCCAAGGGCCTGGAATTTCCGCTGGTGTTCCTCACCGGCATGGAGGAAGGCCTGTTCCCCAACAACAAGTCGATCGAGGAAAGCGGGCGGCTGGAGGAAGAGCGCCGGCTCGCCTATGTCGGCATCACCCGCGCGCGACAGAAACTTGTATTGAGCTATGCCGAAGCGCGCCGCATCCACGGCATGGACATGTACGGGATCCCGTCGCGCTTCCTGCGCGAAATCCCGCCGGCGCTGCTGCATGAAGTGCGCCCGCGCGTGCAGGTGTCGCGTCCGCTGTATTCCCCACAACCACGCCGCTACACGCTCGATAACAGCCGCGGCCACGCCGCGATTGAAACGCCATCGATCAAGCTCGGCCAGAACGTCCGCCATGCCACCTTCGGCAGCGGCGTCGTCACCGACTACGAAGGCGCCGGCGCGCATGCGCGCGTGCAGGTCAACTTCGAGACTGCCGGCAGCAAGTGGCTGGTGCTGTCGTACGCCAACCTGCAACCGGCCTGAGACGCATGCCCAAGCGGCAGAAGGGCTGCGGTCAAAACCTGCCGCGCGCTTTACGGCTCCGGGCGTGCGAGCCCTGATTGCCGTCTTGAATTGGTGCCATCATGGCCATCCTTTACCTGTGTGGAGCTTGCCGTGGATCCGATGAACCTGGAAGACTTGGGTCTGCTCGACGTCCTGAACCGGATCGACGAAGGGGAGGGACCGGGCCATCGTTCCAAAGCCCTGCGCGAGCGGCTGCTGGAAACTGGCCTGGTGGACATCCAAGACGGTGCGATGCGCTTGACGCAGGCCGGGATCGAGCGCTGCAAGTCGCTGAAGCATCGCGTCGTCGCCGACGCCGAGGCCGCGCTGGTGCTCAAGGAGCGCCAGGACGCCGAAGCGGAGGATGCGGCGTAACCAGCGCGCACGCGTCTTTCTATCAGCCTCACAAGGTTTGCAGGAGGAGCTTTAGCCCCGACGTTTGTTGAATATCGGGTCGAGGCTGAAGCCCCCCGCATGTTCCGCGGCAACATGTGATCGCGCTTGGGTGCGCTTACGACGGAGAGTCGGTGCAGCGCGCTTGGTTCTCCACGTGCGGCGCCCCCGCGGTGACATCAACCGCGCTTTCCGGCAGGCGGACACGCACGCGCCTCGCGGCCAGGTCCTGGTGCTCAAAACGCCATCCGAGTTCCGCCGCCAAGCGTCCCAGCAATGTCACGGCAAGCCCGCTGTCGCTGCGTTGCGGCGCGGGTCGTCGTACAAGCGGGTCCGAACCTTCCGCCACGCTGTAGGACATCTCCAGCACATCGCCTTCGCCGCGCAGCAGCAACACCCCGTCGCTGTCGGCGGGCAGCAGGTGCCGCAATACGCCGCGCAGCACCAGCAGGCTTTCGCGTCTGGGCACGCGCCATGTGCCGCTCGCTTCGATGTCGATTTGCAGATGCGGATGCGCACCGGCTTCCTGCAACGAGGCGGCCGCATCCCGCAGCAGTGAATCGGCGGCGACCGCCTCGATCACCGGTTCGCGGCGACGCGCGAGATCCAGTACGACGTCGAGCAGGTCGGTGACCTCGCGCACGCCGCGATCCAGCCGCTGCAGCACGCGCCGCGTGGCGGCCGGCAACGTGGTGTCATCGAGCAACAGTTCGGCCGCGCCGCGGACCACCGCGATCGGCGTGCGCAATTCATGGCCGGCATCGGCGAAGAACCTGCGCTGCTGTGCATTGGCTTCCACCAGGCGCGCCTGATAGCGGTCGATGGACGCGGCCAGGCGACCCAGTTCGTCGTCGCTGACCGCCCCGGCCAGGTCGCTCGCCTGCGGTTGCGTGGGCAGCGCATCGACGGCTTCCGCGAGACGCCGCACCGGCGCCACGGTACCGCCGGCCAGCAACCAGCCGAGCCAACCGGCCATGCCCGTGCCCAACGCGACGACGCCGATCAGGAACCAGGCCAGATGGCGTTCGAGGCGTTCGATGTCGCTCAGGTCGATGACGAAGTACAACCGGCCCTGGTCGGTGTCGAACACGCCGACGTGGATATCCTCGACATAGCCGGTCCTGCTTTCGTGGATACCCGGATCCAGCGCCGCCAGGTCGGCCGGTACGTCGCCACTGCCGTCGGTGCGACGCAGGTAGCCGCTGAGGCGATGCGACTGCGGCAGCACCGTGGCGGGATTGGCAGCGATCCGCAGCGCGTAGTCGTCGGCCTGGCCGCGCAGGATTTCATCGACCAGGATGTGCTCGTAGTCCTCGGTGATGAACACGGTCGCGGCAGCAAACAGCAAGCTCAACACGAAGCCGAGCAAGGTGTAGGCGAATGCGACGCGGCGGCGCAGCGAGACCCGCGCGGTGTTCATGGCGCCACGCCCATTGGCGGCGCCACCAGGCGATAGCCGAGCCCGCGCACCGACTGGATCATGGCGTGCGCGAACGGACGGTCCAGCAGCTGACGCAATTCGTACAGATGCGTGTGCAACGCGGCGCTGTCGCCGCCCTCGTCGCCCCACACCGTCTCGATCAGTTTGCGATGCGGGATCACGTTGGGGGCATCGCGCATCAGCTCCGTCAGCAGCAGGCCCTGGACGCGGGTCAATGCAAGCGTCTGGCCCGCACGCGTCGCCAGCATTGACCGTGGGTCGTAGCTGAGGTCGCCCACCCGCAGCGGCGCATCGCCGGGCGGCCTCCCGCGCCGATGCACGGCCCGGATGCGCGCCTCGAGTTCGCGCATCGAAAATGGTTTCACCATGTAATCGTCAGCGCCCTGCGCA
>JBBJNO010000282.1:0-1146 GCA_037720875.1 Luteimonas sp.
CCCTGCTGCTGCCCTCCTTGTAGCGCCAGTGCGCGGCCACGCCGAGTTCGGCCTGGCGATGCATCTCGTGCGTGCGGATCTGCACCTCCAGCGTCTTGCCTTCGGGGCCGGACACGGCGGTGTGCAGCGAGCGATAGTCGTTACGCTTGGGGCGCGCGATGTAGTCGTCGAACTCGCTCGGGATCGGCACCCACAGCGCATGCACCACCCCCAGCGCGGTGTAGCAGGCGGGGATGTCGTCCACCAGCACGCGCACCGCGCGCAGGTCGTACAACTCGCCGAAGGGCACGTCTTTTTTCTGCATCTTCTTCCAGATGCTGTAGATGTGCTTGGGACGGCCGGCCACGTCGGCAGTGATGCCTTGTGCCAGCAACGCGTCGCGCAGCGTGGATTTAACCTGTTCGATGTAACGCTCGCGGCCGGCACGTTTTTCGTCGAGCAGGCGCGCGATGCGCTGGAACATCTCCGGTTGGAGGTAGCGGAACGCGAGGTCCTCCAACTCCCATTTCAATTGCCAGATGCCCAGCCGGTTGGCCAACGGCGCGTGGATGTCGCGCGCCAGTTGCGCCAGCGCGCGGCGTTCGCTGTCGGGCGCCTTGGCCGCGCCGCGCATCCGGGCCAGTTGCCGCGCCAGCAGGATCGGCACCACGCGCAGGTCGCGCACGATCGCCAACAGCAGCTTGCGCAAGCCTTCAGCGTTGGAGGGCCCGGTCGCCTCGCCATGCAGCGCCCACACTTGTCCGGCTGCTTTCTGGCCTTCAAGCAGGCCGTGCACGCCGGGGAAGTCGCGCTGCAGGCGTGGCATCAGATGAACTTGCAATGCAGGCAACGTATGGATGAGCGTGGCCGCGACGACTTCGCCATCGGCGCCGAGTTGCCCCAGTGAATCAAGCGTGTCGGTCAGTGCCTGCAAGTCGCCCTCGGCCTCGAACGACGCTGCGTTGGTGGCGGCGGTCGCGATCGCCGATTGCAACGCAGCAGGCATCGCATCGGCGACAGAGCGCTGCAGGATTGCGGTCAGGTCGGTGGCGGCGATGGTTGACACAGATGTTTCCGTTGGAATGACTCACACACTAGCGGTGCGTGAGCGCGCGGAACAGCACCGGGAGGATGGGTTAAGCCGGAGACGATACCCATCAATTCTTC
>JBBJNO010000282.1:1246-3337 GCA_037720875.1 Luteimonas sp.
GGATGCACGGTGTTGATGGGTGTCGCTGCGCTCGACCCATCCTGCGAAATATGCTGTTTTTGTAGGGGCCTGCCGGCAGACCGTAGGATGGGTTGAGCCGGAGACGATACCCATCAATTCTTCGGATGCACGGTGTTGATGGGTGTCGCTGCGCTCGACCCATCCTGCGAAATATGCTTTTCCTGCAGCGCGGCCAACCGCGCCGCCAACCGTTTCGGCGACACGCCGCTACGCGCGCCGAGTTCCTGCGCAAAGAGCGAGACCCGCAGTTCCTCAAGATCCCAGCGCAAGGCTTGCCACTCGGATGTTGTCCCCGCACTTCGCACCTGCAATCGCCGCAATGCGTCCGCGAAGGGCTTGATCTCCAGCATCCGCACCTGGTCCTTGACCGGATCGCGCAATGCGCGCTCGCCGCGCAACACCAGCGCTTTCAGATAACGCGAATAGTCGTCAAGCACTTCGGCGGGCACGTCGCGCAGGAAACCCGGCGGGGTCAGCTCCGCCAGTTGCATGCGCATGTCGTCGAGGTTGCCGCTGGCCCAGCCGATCAGCGGCGAGTCGAGTTTTGCGCGCACTTCGGCGACAAGGCCGAGGATCGACTCGGCCTTGGCCAAGCGTTGCATCGCTTCGCCGAACACCTGTCTGCCGACGGCATCGTGTTTTTCCGCGAACGTAGCGCTGTCGCGAACGCCGAAGAGGTCATCGGTGGCCAACGCGTCGAATGCCCCTTCGACCAGGTCGGCACGCAGGCGGTCGGCATCCTTGCCGCCAGCACTGTCCTTGCGCGGAGCAGCAGATTCGATCGCCGCATGCAGCAACGCGGTCTTCGGCTGGATCGGCAATTGCTTGCGCGCGTGCTTGAGCTTGTCGGCCAGCGCGAGGTGCAGCAGGCGGCGCACGCCCAGCGGATGCCGGCGACGCGCCTCCTCCTGGTCGGCGTACACCGTCAGGATGACGCTATCGCCGGCATCGTCCAGCGCCGGGTAGGCGGCGACGCCACCTGCACCCGCGACCGACAGCGGAATCGGTTGCTCCGGAAACGTGGTCAATCCGATTGCCGCGAGATCACCGGCGGCGCGTTCGGCGAAGGCATCCGCCGCGCGCGCGCCGAAGCGTTGCCGCAAGTCGCCAAGATCACGCGATTCGGCAAGCACGTGTTTGCCATCGCGATCGAGCAGCCGCAGGTTCACGCGCAGATGCGGCTCCACCGCGTCCGCGTCGAATTCCGTGGCCGGCAGCGCAACACCAGTCGCCTTGTGCAGGAAACGCGCCAGCGTGCCTTCCAGCGCATCGGCTTGCGCCACAGGAAACGCTTCGGCGAACGCGCGCGCGAAGTCCGGCGCCGGCACGAAGTTGCGGCGCAGTGACTTCGGCAAGGTCTTGATCAACGCTGTCGCCTTGTCCTGCACGAACCCCGGCGCGACCCAGGACAAGCGCGCGGCATCCAGTGCATTCAACAGGTGCAACGGCACGGCGACGGTCATGCCGTCATCCACCGCGCCCGGCTCGAAGCGGTAGCGGACGGCTAGTCGCACATCGCCAAGCGGCAGGTACGGCGGGAAGTGTTCGGCATCGCTGCCCTCGCCGACCAGTAATTCATCGCGCGACCATTCGAGCGCCTTCTTTTCCGCGGGCGGCAACTTGCCGAACCACGCATCCAGCGCCTGCGTGTTGTGCACGTGCGGCGGCAGGCGATCGAGATACCACTGCGCCTGCCAGTCCTCGTCGACGACCAGACCCGTGCGGCGTTGCTTGGCCTCCTCGTCCTTGGCTTTCTCGAGCGTGACCAGGTTGCGCGCAAGGAATCCGCTGCGGCTGTTGATCTCGCCGGTCAGCAACGCATCGCGCACGAAGATATCGCGGCTTTCCTGCGGAAACAGGACGCCGTAATGGATTGGCCGTTTCGGCGCCAGCACCAGGCCGAACAGGCTGATCTGCTCGCTGCCGATGACGCGGCCCTGCGACCGCGACCAGCGCGGATCGTGTTGCCGGCGCGCCAGCAGGTGCGGCAGTTCGGCGATGGCCCAGTCGGGTTCGATGGCCGCGTTGGTCAGTGCCCAGATTTTTTCCGTATCCAGCAGCGTGGCCGAG
>JBBJNO010000283.1:0-3320 GCA_037720875.1 Luteimonas sp.
TGATCGCGGACAACGTCGGCGACAACGTCGGCGACTGCGCCGGCATGGCGGCCGATTTGTTCGAGACCTACGCGGTCACGATCATCGCGACGATGTTGCTGGGCGGGCTGATGTTCGCCGTCGACACCAATGCCGTGCTGTATCCGCTGGTGCTAGGCGGCGTGTCGATCATCGCCTCGATCATCGGCGCGTTCTTCGTCAAGGTGAAACAAACTGATGGAAATCAGGGCGGCTCGATCATGGGCGCGCTATACAAGGGCGTCATCGTGTCCGCGCTGCTGTCGGCAGTAGCGTTCTGGTTCGTCACGGCCGACATGTTCCCCGCCGGTTTGACGACGCTCGACGGCACCCTCGCCGTCACCTCGACCAACCTGTTCCTGTGCGCGCTGATCGGCCTGGTGCTGACCGGATTGATCGTGTGGATCACCGAGTACTACACCGGCACGCAGTTCAAGCCGGTGCAGCACATCGCCGCGGCATCGACCACCGGCCACGGCACCAACATCATCGCCGGCCTCGGCATCTCGATGAAGTCGACCGCGCTGCCGGTGATCGTGGTCTGCGCCGCGATCTGGGGCGCGCACCTGCTGGGCGGCCTGTACGGCATCGCCATCGCCGCCACGGCGATGCTGTCGATGGCCGGCATGATCGTCGCGCTCGACGCCTACGGACCGATCACCGACAACGCCGGCGGCATCGCCGAGATGGCGGAACTGCCGCCCGAAGTACGCGCCGTCACCGATCCGCTGGACGCCGTCGGCAACACCACCAAGGCGGTGACCAAGGGCTACGCGATCGGTTCGGCCGCGCTGGCGGCATTGGTGCTGTTCGCCGATTACACGCACAACCTGACCACGCTGGGCGAAGCGAACGCGGTCGCGGGCGGCGTCGTGTACGAGGCGCTGACCTTTGACCTGTCCAACCACATGGTGATCATCGGCCTGCTGATCGGCGGCCTGATCCCGTACCTGTTCGGCGCGATGGCGATGGAAGCCGTCGGCCGCGCGGCGGGCGCGGTGGTGGAAGAAGTGCGCCGCCAGTTCCGTGAGATCCCCGGGATCATGCAGGGCACGGCCAAGCCGGACTACTCGCGCGCGGTCGACATGCTGACCAAGTCGGCGATCAAGGAAATGATCGTGCCGTCGCTGCTGCCGGTCGTGGTGCCGGTGGTGGTCGGCCTCGTGCTGGGCGCGCAGGCGCTCGGCGGATTGCTGATCGGCACCATCGTCACGGGCTTGTTCGTGGCGATCTCGATGACCACCGGCGGCGGCGCGTGGGACAACGCCAAGAAGTACATCGAGGACGGCCATCACGGCGGCAAGGGGTCCGAGGCGCACAAGGCCGCGGTCACCGGCGACACCGTCGGCGATCCGTACAAGGACACCGCCGGCCCGGCGATCAATCCGCTGATCAAGATCATCAATATCGTGGCGTTGTTGATGGTGCCGTTGCTTTAAGCCGTCGCCTTCGTGGTGATGATGAAAAAAGCCCCGCCTCGTGCGGGGTTTTTTTTGTTGCAGCGGCTTCAGCCGCGGGCTCTTCGGAACCCGCGATCATTTCAAGAGCTCGCGGCTGAAGCCGCTCCTACGAAAACAAAGCGTTCGCTGCGCACCGCGTAAAATGCGCACCTTCCCGCGCATCGCGGGCCAATTTTCCCGCCGCAAATCAATATACTTGGAGCACCCCATGGCCCTGGCCCTCGTCCCCACCGGCAACCACCCGCCCGACGAAATCAACGTCATCATCGAGATTCCCAAGGACGCCGAACCGGTCAAGTACGAAGTGGACAAGGCCAGCGGCGCGATCTTCGTCGACCGCGTGCTGTCCACGCCGATGCGCTATCCCTGCAACTACGGCTACGTCCCGCACACGCTGTGCGGCGATGGTGACCCCGCCGACGTGCTGGTGCTGATGCCGCTGGCGCTGATCCCCGGCTGCGTAATCCGCGTGCGTCCCGTGGGTGTGCTGCGCATGCAGGACGAGGCCGGCGACGACGAAAAAATCCTGGCCGTGCCGATCGACAAGGTCTATCCCGGTTATTCGCATATCGCCCATGTCGACGACGTGCCGAAACACTGGCTGGACCGCATCGGCTACTTCTTCGAGCACTACAAGGATCTGGAAGCCGGCAAATGGGTCAAGCTCGATGGCTGGGGCGGCCGCGACGAGGCGAGCCAAGTGCTGCGCGACTCGATCGCGCGGTTCAACGACACGCCGGACAAGCCGAATTTCTGAGCATTGTCACGATCTCCCGGTTTGGGAAGTTTCAGTCCGCAAAGCGGCGAAAAAACGTAAAGCGTTGACCTCGGGTTGGCCTGCTTTTGCTCGTCATTCCAGCGCAAGCTGGAACCCATTTGGATTTTGCTCATTAGCTTCAAAGCGAAGATCAACATGGATCCCAGCTTGCGCTGGGATGACAGTGCTTGATAAGCCGAATTTTTGAGCGAGGGCTATTTGCGCTCTTGTTCGCGCACGATGGTCAGGCCGATCAGTCGCGAGACCACGGTAGCGATGTAGCCGACACCGGTGAGGGCTTCCAGCATCACCAGCACGCGCGCCGGCGAGCCGAGCGGCACGATGTCGCTCAGGCCCACCGAGGACAGCACGCTGAAACTCAGGTAAAGCAACTCCATCCAGTTGCGTGGCCGCTCCGGCTCGACCATGCCGGTGAAGCTGTCGGGATACCAGGCCTGGCAAACGAAAAATGCGTAGGCGAATCCCCACGCCAGCAGAGTGAATGTCGCGCCCGCTGCGAACAACTCATCGGCCGTGACACGGTGGTCGTGCAGCATGTACTTGATCAGGGCGCCGGCTGCGTAGAAGTACAGCGCCGCCTCGAGCATCGAGGAGACGACCAACAATCCGGGCCGGTCGAGTACCAACGCCAACGCCGTCAGGACGATCGCCGGCAACGCCAGCGACCAGGCAATCCAGTTCGCTGCCTGACTCCGGTTCACCACCCACACCGCCAGCGGCACGATCACCAGCGCCACCGCACCGAACAGCACGCGCCCGCTTTGCGTGTCATCGGTCAGCGGATAGACCAGCAGGCTCAACAGTTGCGCGGCCAGCAGGAACGCCGACGGATGACGCCGCGCCAGCAGGGCCCAGTGCGTGGTGCGTTCGGCCGGAAGTTGCATGGGTGCCCGATTCCCGTTGAGGGAAGTCAGTCGATCACGGCAATGCGTGACAACGCAACAAGCGGTTGCTCGCGCATCCAGGTGGGGCGCTTCGGAACCATCGCGATCCCGATCGTCGCCCGCATGTCATCTCATTCCACTGAAACGGGTTGCGCCGATCCGGCGCGATAGGGATAGCGC
>JBBJNO010000284.1:0-3314 GCA_037720875.1 Luteimonas sp.
GCCATTTCGCGGCGGCAAGAAGCACCAGCCCCAGGACAGCTATTCGTTGCGCTGCATCCCGCAGGTGCACGGTGCGGTGCGCGATGCGGTGGAACAGGCCAAGCGCGTGTTCGACATCGAGCTCAATGCTGTTACCGATAATCCGCTGGTGTTTCCGGATGCCATCGCCGAGCACGTCAACATGCTTGCTGTAGATCGGCAGGTGATTTCCGCCGGGCATTTCCACGGCATGCCGCTGGCGCTGGCGATGAGCTACGTCAAGGCCGCGATCCCGGTGCTTGCCTCGATCTCGGAACGTCGTCTCAACAAGCTGGTCGACCCCGCGACCAACGACGGCCTGCCGGCATTCCTGATCGGCAATGAAGATGGGACCGAATCCGGGCACATGATCGTGCAGTACACCGCGGCGGCAATCGTCAATGATCTCGCCAGCCGCGCGCACCCCGCGTCGGTGTATTCGATTCCGACCAGCGCCAACGCGGAGGACCATGTCTCGATGGGCGCCAACGAAGCGCGCCATGTGCTGGCGATGGCCGATGACCTCGGCAAGGTGCTGGCGCTGGAGTTGTACACCGCCGCGCAGGCGCTCGACTTGCGCCGCGACATGATCAACGCCGCGCGCGATCTGTCGGCTCGCGCCGATGCAGGCATGCTTGCGGTCAAGGTGCAGTGCGCACCGTTGCCGGAGGCGGCGGAACGTGCGGCGTTTCTACAGGAAGTCGAGGCATTGCGCGCCGAATTATCGGCCGCCGATGAATTCCATCCGGGCAAGGCCGTGGCTGCGGCGCATGCCGCGATCCGGCAGGTCATCCCGTTCCTGGAACGCGATCGGGCGATGGATGGCGAAGTGGCGGCGGCCGTGGCGTTGGTCGCCAGCGGGAAATTGCTGGCAATCGCGCGCACGTAGGGCGGGTCTCGACCCGCCATCGTCGAGAATCTGTAGCGCATAGGGCGGGTCTCGACCCGCCATCGTCGAGAATCTGCAACATTGCATTGATCGGTTGGAACAGCGGCGGGTCGAGACCCGCCCTACGCCAAACCGGTGGTCAGCGCCGGTCGCACGCAGTCGCGGCCCTGTCCCTTGGCGGCGTACAACGCTTCGTCCGCGGCGCGGATCGCATCGTCCGCGCGCGAGTCCTGGCTGGTATCGATCGCGTGCACGCCGATGCTGACGGTCAGGTGGATATCGCGCTCGCCGATCCGCAGCGGTCGCGCGGAGATGCGTTGCCGCAGGCTTTCGCCCGCGCGCATCGCGGCGGACATGTCCGATCCCGGCAACACCGCCACGAACTCTTCGCCGCCAAAACGCGCCACCACGGCGTTGTAATCGGCCAGCGTCTCGTCGAGGCAGCGTGCGACCCAGCGCAGGCAGTCGTCGCCGACGAGATGGCCATGCGTGTCGTTGACGCGCTTGAAGTGGTCGAGGTCGGCCATCAGTAACGACACCGGCCTTGCCGCATGGCGTGCGTCGTGCAGGATCCGCTCGAAACTCTCGCGGAAATGCCGGCGGTTGTAGACGCCGGTCAACGCATCGCGCTGGCTGGATTCGCGCAAGCGCCCATTGGCCTCGCCCAGCTGCTCCAGCGCATGGCTCAGCTCGGCGGTGCGCAGGGTGACGTTGTGTTCCAGGTGCTCGTTGGCATCGCGTACGAGCTGTTCATTGCGGTTGCGCAGGGACGCGTAACGGTAGGCGAGTGCGATCGACAACAGCAGCATTTCCAGTGCAGAGCCGATCTGCACGCCGTACTCGGTGACGAAGTTCTTGGGCATGAGGTTGAACGCGACCGCGGTGTATATCGCGGTACCCAGCAGGAACACCGCCCATGCCAGCAGGAACAACTTGGCCGGCGCATAGCCGCGTCGCAGCACCACCACCGTTTCGACGATGATCCAGAGCACGCTGAAGAACACGGCCTGGGATGCGATCGGTGTCACGATCCGATACGGCAACAACAGCGCAGCCACGATCAGCAGGCCGAAGAACACGATCATCGCCAGGCCGATGCGGTCGCCCAGCAGCCAGCGACGATCGAGTTCGAGGAAATTCCTCGCAAATTGCTGCATGCCGATTTGCGCAAGACAAATCATCACCGGCACCGACTTGTCGACCGTCCAGGTTGAATTCGGCCAGAGATATTCAAAGGCAAGCCCGTTGAGGCAGAACAGCACCAGGCCGAACGCGGAAATATGAAACAGGTACCAGGCGTGGCTGTTGTCACGCAGCCATAGCCACAGCACCAGGTTGGAGAAGAACAGCGCCAGCAGGATGCCGTAGTACAGGCCGATGCCCAGTTGCGAATCGCGCGCGAGTTCCGCGAAGGCCTTGGGCGTGTAGAGCGCCAGCGGCACCTGCATCGAACTCTGGCTTTCGATGCGCACGAACAGGTCGACCGGCTCGCCGCGCGGCAGGTCGATCCAGAAATTGGGATGGCGGTACTTGATCGCGCGGCGGCCGAAGGGTTGCTTGTCGCCGCCGACGTCGTGGACCACGCGTCCATCGCGGTAGCGCGAGTAAACATCGATGTGGTCGCTCAGTGCGTATTTGCTGCACCAGCAGCCAGCGGGTTTCACGGTGCTGCTGGTTGCGGATGCGTGCGTGGAACCAGTACGCGCCGTCCTGGAAACCGAACGTGGCGCTGCCCTCGGGCAACGGCCGGAAACCGGGTGTCGCGCCCGACGCCTGCACGGCGGCGAGATCCATGCGGCCGCTGGGGTCATGCAGGAAGGCGACGTGTGGCGAGAGCTGCAGAGCAGACTCGGCACCCTGCAGCACAACGTCACGGACTGAGTTCGAGGACGGAACAGCCGACGCCGCGAACAGCAGCGGCAGCATCGCCAGCAACAGGCACAGCAATCGGCGCATGGCTCCTCCCCGGTCGCCAACGATACTCGCCGCGCCCTGCGGGGCATAGGGCGGCCGGCCGAATGAGGGCATCCGTCTGCGCGCTCCCTGTCTCGGGTTTGAGGGGTCGATGTCAGGAGAATGGCGCCAAGGACGCCAGCACAACCTGACGCAGGCCGCTTTATGTCCTTGCAGGCAGGCTTCCCCCCAAAAGCCTGATTGCACAGCTTGACGATCGTGTAATAACCAATTAATGTACTAGCGCATTAATACATGACCACAGGAGCTGACTTGAAACGACGCGCTACCGAATCCCGCGACAATGCCGCCGCCTTCGCCGGGTTGACTTTGGCGTTGTCGCGCCTGCGCACTGCGGCCGAGGTACGCGCGTTCCTGTCGGACCTGTGCACGCCTGCGGAGCTCGAGGCCATGGCCGATCGCTGGAAAGTCGTGCCGTTGCTGCTGGAAGGCG
>JBBJNO010000285.1:0-3289 GCA_037720875.1 Luteimonas sp.
ACATGGACGGCATCGACAGCGGCACCGCGGTCGCGCGCTTCGACGCCGCGCAACTCGAACAGGGCTTGATCAACCTGTTGAAGAACGCGCACGAGTCGGGTTCGGCTGCAGCAGACGTTGGCCTGTCGTTGCGACGCGCGACTGACGCATGGCGTATCGACGTGCTCGACCGTGGCAGCGGCATGAACGAGGCGGTACTCGCCAATGCGTTACTGCCGTTCTATTCGACTAAACGCAACGGCACCGGCCTGGGTCTGGCGCTTGCGCGCGAAATTGCGGAAGCGCACGGAGGCCGCGTTGCGCTGCTCAATCGCGAAGATGGCGGCTTGTGCGTGAGCCTGGTGCTGCCGGATTGATCCTTTGTTCCGTAGGAGCGCACCTGGGCGCGATGGCTCTATCCGGAAGGCCCTATCGCGCCCGGGTGCGCTCCTACAAAAGCACCTTAGAATTCCATCATGACCAGAACCGTACTCATCACCGGCGCTACTTCCGGTTTCGGCGCCGCCGCCGTCAAGCGTTTCGCCGACGCTGGCTGGCGTGTGATCGCGACCGGCCGTCGCGCGGAGCGTTTGCAATTACTGGCTGAGCGCTACCGCGATCGCATCCTCGTCGCCACCTTCGATATCCGCGATGAAGTTGCGATGCAGTCGGCACTGCATGCCTTGCCGGAAAAATTCCGCGATATCGACGTGCTGGTCAACAACGCCGGCCTCGCGCTCGGCACCGCGCCGGCGCAACGCGCCGACCTGGCGCAATGGCGCACGATGATCGACACCAACATCACCAGCCTGGTGGCGCTGACGCACACACTGTTGCCGACGCTGATCGCGCGCAAGGGCGCGATCCTCAATGTCAGCTCGATCGCCGCGACGTACCCGTACGCGGGCGGCAATGTTTACGGCGCGACCAAATCCTTCGTCACGCAATTCTCGCTGGGCCTGCGCGCCGACCTGCATGGCACCGGCGTGCGCGTGACCTCGCTGGAACCGGGCCTGGCCGAAACCGAATTTACGCTGGTGCGCACCGAAGGCGACCAGGCCGCATCGGACACGCTGTACAAGGGCGTCCATCCGATCACCGATGGCGATATCGCCGACACCCTGTACTGGATCGCGACGTTGCCGCCGCATCTCAACGTCAACCGGTTGGAGTTGATGCCGGTGAGCCAGTCGTTTGCGGGGTTTCAGATCGCGCGGGATTGAGTCCTTCTCCATCGGGAGAAGGTGGCGCGCAGCGCCGGATGAGGGCGCGGACTTTCAGGTCTCGATGCGCGTTCCATGACACTTTATTCTCCCACCCTCATCCGCCTTCGGCACCTTCTCCCGAAGGGAGAAGGAAAGGCTACAGCGGCGCATCATCCAGATACGTATACCCCGTCAACCCCGCCTCCAGCGCCGCTCTCATCCGCTGCGACTCGTCCGCTGGCAATTGCGCCGCATCCACCATGCCGTCATACGACGCACGCAAGTCAGAAAGTTTGTAGCCGACATAATCCAGCATCACATCCGTGGTATCGCCCTTGCGTTGTTGCGTGAGCGCGTAACCATCGCCATCGACACGTACTTCGATCGCATCGGTGTCGCCGAACAGGTTGTGGATGTCGCCGAGGATTTCCTGGTAGGCGCCGACCAGGAAGAACCCGAGCCGGTAACTCTCGCCCGATTTCAAAGCATGCAGCGGCAGTGAACTGTCCAGGCCTTCGTTCTCGACGTAGATATCGATCTTGCCGTCGGAATCGCAGGTCATGTCGGCGATCACGCCGCGGCGCCCCGGCATCTCGTTCAAGCGTTCGATCGGCACGATCGGGAACACCTGGTCGATGGCCCACACATCCGGCATCGACTCGAACACGCTGAAGTTGACGAAATACTTGTCGACCAGCCGCTCGTTCAATTCGTCGAGCAGGTCGCGATGGCTCTTGTCGGCCACGTTCAGCCGCGCACGCACCGCATGGGCGATGGCGTAGAACAGGTCGTCGATGCGCGCACGCTGGGCGAGATCGATCTGTCCCAGCGCGTATGACGACAGGCCTTCGCTGTGATGATGCTGCGCTTCGTGGAAGAGTTCCGCAGCCGGACGCGCATCGAGTTCTTCGTGGATCTCGCGCAGGTGACGGATGACGGTGGGCTCGTCGTCATGCGCAGGCGGGACGCGGCCCTCGGGCGCTTCCTCGACTTCAGTCACATTGGCGACCAGCAGCGCGTGGTGCGCGGTCATCGCGCGGCCGCATTCAGTGACCACGCGCGGCGGCGACAAGCCGTGCTCCTCGCAGGCTTCGGCCAGCGGTTGCACGATGTTGGAGGCGTATTGGGCGAGGCCGTAGTTGATCGAGCAGAAACTGCGCGACCGCGTGCCTTCGTAATCGATGCCGAGACCGCCGCCGACATCGACATGCGAAATCGTCGCGCCAAGTTTCGACAGCTCGACGAAATAACGCGTCGCCTCGCGCATGCCGTTGGCGATGTCGCGCACGTTGGAAATCTGCGAGCCCATGTGGAAATGCAGCAAGCCCAGGCAATCGGCCATGCCGCTGTCGCGCAACGATTTCCACAGGTCCAGCACCTGCCGCGGTGACAACCCGAACTTGGCTTTGTCGCCGCCGCTGTTCTGCCACTTGCCTGCACCCAGCGATGCCAGCCGCATGCGCACGCCGAGGCCCGGTTTGACGCCGAGCGCCGCGGCTTCTTCCATCACCAGCGGCAATTCGGACGGTTTCTCGATGACGATGAAAGTCTGCACGCCGAGCTTGCGGCCGATCAACGCAAGACGGATGTATTCGCGATCCTTGTAGCCGTTGCAGACGATCAAGCCGCCCGGCCGCGACAGCGCCAGCACTGCCATCAGTTCGGGCTTGCTGCCGGCCTCCAGGCCAAAACCCTCGCCCGCGTGCGAGGCCAGCGTGCCGGCCACGCCGTGATGCTGGTTGACCTTGATCGGGTACACCGCGGTGTAGCCGCCGGTGAACTCCCACTCCTGCATCGCCTGCGCAAACGCGCTCTGCAGCTTGCCGAGACGATCGCCGAGGATGTCTGGAAAACGCACCAGCAGCGGCAATTTCGCACCCTTGGCGCGCGCGGCGTCGACGACCTCCGGCAACGCGATCGACGGCCCCTGCGCGCCTTTCGGGGCGACCACGATGCGGCCCGCGGCATCGACATCGAAATACCCTTCCGACCAGTGCGGGATCGAATAGGTCTTGCGGGCGTGGTCGATCGACCAGGTCATGGCATTTCCGGCGCAACAGTGGGACGCGCATTCTAGCGCCCGGGTGCGAATGGGCCGTCCTGCG
>JBBJNO010000286.1:0-3288 GCA_037720875.1 Luteimonas sp.
GGCAGGCACTTAGGCCGCAGTGGACCTGATCAAGTCGACGCGGTCGGCCTGCGCGCACGCGGCTTGCGCGCGGTGGTGCGGCGTGATGTGCCGTTCGCGCGCTTGGCCTCGATCCGCGTCGCGCTGCCTTCGATCGCGCCATCGGCCTGCGCCTTCTTCATCTGGCGGCGCGCCAGGTACCACACCAGTCCCGCGCCCGCGGCGGTCGCCACCGCGATCGCGGGATTGCGACGCACGAACGTCGTGGCGATGCGCGTGCCGGTCTTCAGCGCGCCGAGCTTGGCGCCGGTTTCCAGCCATTTGCCGGCGGCGCCGGGAATGGCGTCACGCAGGCCATCGCCCACTTGCGACACCAGGTCGAGGGCGCGGGAGGGCAATGAGTTGAAGGTGCTCATGGTTTGTTTTCCTTGCGGCGAATCCGATGCGCAGTGTCGGCGCGGCGGTGTTCACGTTGCGTGAGAAATGTCGTGGAGTGCCACTGGCGGCTGAATCGGGAGTGGGAGCCTCGTTTCGTGACCAGGACGACAGCAGGACGACAGCAGGACGACGAGTGCGGCGGCGACCCAGGTGCACAGTCATCTACAGACTCGCCGAGTGACAGCAGCCTTTAACATCTTCCATCCCCAAATTTCCCACCGCCACCCGCCATTCACCGCACCCTTTGCTTCGCCCGATGCGTCGCCGTCGCGGTCCACGGATCATCCGGCCAGGGATGCTTGGGATAACGACCCTTCATTTCCTTTTTCACGTCCGGATAGGTGCGCTCCCAGAACCCGCGCAGGTCCTGCGTCACCTGCAACGGCCGGCCGGCCGGCGACAGCAGGTGGATGGTGAGTGGCATGCGCCCGTCGGCGATGCGCGGCGTATCGGCCAGGCCGAACAATTCCTGCAGTTTCACCGCGAGCACCGGCGCCTGCTCGTGCGCGTACAGGATCTCGCGCTCGATGCCGGACGGCACGCGGATGCGCGGCGGCGCGAGGGCATCGATGCGTTGCCGCAGCGTCCAGTCGACACAGGATTTCAACGCACCGGCGAATTCGCTTTCGCCCACGGTGTCGAGCCGTGTCTTCCCCGCCAGCACGGGCTTGAGCCAGTGCTCCATCGAAGCCAGCAACGCCCCGTCCGACAGGTCGGTCAATGCAAGCTCAGGCATCCATTCGCGCAGGCAGCGCACGCGTTCGCGCCACTGGATCAACGCTGGCGTCCAAGGCAACGCATCGAGTCCGAGCTGGCGCACCGCATCCAGCAATGCGTCGGCATGGCGCGACGGATCCGCGTGTGCCAGCGGCTTGATCTCGAGCACGATCTGGTCGAAGCGGCGTTCGCGCTGCGCGACGATCGCACGCTTGTCGTTGTCCCAGCGCACGCGGTCTTCGCTGACGAAGCGCTGCGCGAAGTCACGTTGCAGGCGCGCTTCATCGACTGGCGCGCCGCGCAGGACCAGTGAATCGCGTTCGTCGAATTTCAGTTCGCTGACCACCAGCCAGCGCTCACCGTACAACGCGGACGTATCGAACAGGCGCGCCATGCGGCCGTTGGCCAGCTGGTAGCGGCGCGGATCGCTGGCGTGCTGGCGCGCGATGCGGTCGGGAAACGCATGCGCCAGCAGGTCGCCCAGCAGGTGCGCGGACGCCTCACGCGGCGGTGCGGCATCGATGCGCAGGCGACGACGCCATTGCTTGCTGGCCTGGTCGATGGCCGACAACGCATTGCGGTTGGCATCGTGCGGGTTGCGGCCACTGCGCAATGCCGACAACGCCTGCCAGCGATCGATGAGTGCATCGGAGCGCTGCATGCCCTGCATCGGATCGCGCGCTTCGACCAGCGCGGCGAGGTCGCAGGCGAGCGCGCGTTCGGTATCGCTCGTTGCTGCAAGCAGCATCGCCGCCAGGCGCGGATGCGTGCCGAGCGCGAGCATGCGTCGTCCGAAGGGTGTCATCGAATGCGCGGCATCCAGCGCGTTCAAGCGCAGCAGCAAATCACGTGCGGCGGCCAGCGCGCCTTGCGGCGGCGCATCGACGAAACGCAACGCGTCGCTGCCCCACGCCGCCAGCTCGAGTGCAAGCGCCGCGAGTTCGACCTGCGCAATCTCGGGACGCCGCTGCGGTTCGAGCCGTTGCGCCTGCGGCCACAACCGGTACGCCCAACCGTCGGCGACGCGACCCGCGCGGCCCGCGCGTTGATCGGCGGAGGCTTGCGAAATCGTGACGCTGTCGAGTCGCGAAAAACCGCTGGTGGGATCGTAGCGGGGCTCACGTGCGAGACCGCTGTCGATCACGACGCGCACGCCCGGTAGCGTGACGCTGGACTCGGCGACGTTGGTGGCGAGGATGACGCGACGATGGCCGTGTGGGTCGGGTTGCAATGCGCGCGATTGCTGATCGACGGAAAGATCGCCATGCAATGGCAGTACCGTTATTTCGCCATATCCGTAAAGGCGGGAATCCAGTGACGTTGCTTGAGTTGTCCGATCGTCCGCAAAGCGATCAGACGCTGCATTCCCGCCTTCGCGGGAATGACGATTCATTGCCTGCTCGACGCGTGCGATTTCACGCTGGCCGGGTAGAAAGACGAGCACATCCCCTGGATGTTCCGCCAGCACATGCTCGATCGCACGCTTTGTCTGCAGTTCGAGCGACTCGTCGCGGCGCGGCGCGAAATGCGACACATCCACCGGATAACTCCGCCCCGCACTCGACAACCGCGGCGCATCCAGAAATTGCGCCAGCCGCTCGCCATCGAGCGTCGCCGACATCAGCACGATGCGCAGGTCTTGGCGCAACTGCGCTTGCACATCCAGCGCCAGCGCCAGGCCGAGGTCGCCGGCCAGATGCCGCTCGTGGAACTCGTCGAACAACACCGCGCCCACGCCTTCGAGCCGGCCTTCACCTAGCGTGGGATCGTCCTGCAGCATCCGCGTGAGGATGCCTTCGGTCACCACTTCAACCCGCGTGCGCGCCGACACCTTGTTCTTGAAGCGGATGCGATAACCCACCGTCTCGCCGACCGCTTCTCCCAGTTGCTGCGCCATGAAGCCCGCGGCGGCGCGTGCGGCCACGCGGCGCGGTTCCAGCATCACGATCCTGCGCCCATGCAGCCAGTCGGCATCGAGCAACGCCAGCGGCACCTGCGTGGTCTTGCCGGCGCCGGGCGGCGCTTCCAGCACCAGCCGCGGATGCGTCGCAAGGCTCGCGCGGATCTGCGGCAGCAGCGCATCGATGGGAAATAGAGGGTGGCTCACCCGCAAAGGATAGAGCGCATCTGTAGGAGCGCACCTGGGCGCGATGG
>JBBJNO010000039.1:0-12523 GCA_037720875.1 Luteimonas sp.
CACCCCCCGGTGCGCTCCTACAAACGCAACGCCAACGCTCGGTCCAAACCCAAGTGTCTTCAGGCAAACGCCTGCTGGCACCACGCCATGATCGGGTTCCATGCGAATCCCAACACCAGTAAACCGAGCGCATTGACGCCGAATGCGATCCGCAATGGACGATCGTCGCGCGCCACCATGCGCACACCGCCATCGGGCTCGTCGAAATACATCACCTTGATGACGCGGATGTAATAGAACGCGCCGATCACGGCGCCGACGATGCCGACGATGGCCAGCCACAGCATCCCGCCATCCAGCGCTGCGCGCAGCACGGCGAGCTTGGCCCAGAAGCCAAGAAACGGCGGCAGGCCGGCCAGTGATGCCATCACGCACAGGACCAGGCCCGCATGCCACGGGCTGTGTGCATTGAGCCCCTTGAAGTCGTCGATGCGGTCGGCCTCGAAGTCGCCGCGCGACATCACCACGATGGCGCCGAACGCTGCCGTCGACATGATCGCGTAGCTGATCGCGTAGAACATCGCCGCGGCATAACCCTGCGGGCCGCCGCCGGCGATGCCCAGGAACAGGAAGCCGACGTGGGAGATGGTGGAATAGGCCAGCAGGCGCTTGAGGTTGGTCTGCGCCAGCGCAATCACATTACCGATCACCAGCGACAGCGCCGCCAGTCCCGCGATCAGCAAGCGCCAACGATCGTCGAGAGGACCGACTCCGGCCTCCAACAGGCGATAGGCCATTGCGAACGACGCCAGCTTGGGCGCCGAACCGATGAACAACGTGATCGGCGTCGGTGCGCCGTGATAGACGTCGGGCAGCCACATGTGGAACGGCGCGGCGCCGAACTTGAAGGCGATGCCGACCACCAGGAACACGACACCGGCCAGCAGCAGGTCCGCATTGGCCGAGCCTTCGACCGACGCGCGGATCTGCGCGAGATCGAGGGTGCCGGTGGCGCCGTAAATCAGCGACAGGCCGTACAACAACATGCCCGAGGCCAGCGAGCCCAGCACGAAATACTTGATCGCCGCTTCCGACGCCAGCGGACTGTCGCGGTCGATCGCCACCAGCGCGTACGAACACAACGCCAGCATTTCGAGACCGAGATACACCATCACCAGGCTGCCTGCCGAGATCAGCAGCATCATGCCGCCGACCGCGAACAGCATCAGGATCGGCACCTCCCCCTTGTACAAACCGCGCTCGCGCAGGAAGGGCCACGCATAGACCATGGCCAATGCGCTGATCCCGCACGCGACCACCTTGAGCACGTCGGCAGTGGTGTCGCGGATGAACATGCCGTTGAGCACGACACCCTGCCCGCCTACCCCAGTCGCGATCAACACGATGACGACTACCAAGATGCCGATGGCCGACAGATGCGTGATGATGCGACGCGACTCGTCGATGAACAGGTCGAGCATCAACAGCGCGAACGTCGCGCCGATCAGCACCAGCTCGGGCAGCAACGGCAGCAGGTCGGCGGCGGTGGGCATGGTGGGCGTCATCGTCACAGTCCCGAGAGCTTGCTCGACGCGATCTGCGTCGCCAGTTGCGCGATGGAAGGCTCCATCAAATCTGTCAACGGCTTCGGCCAGACGCCGAGCGCCAGCACGCCGATGGCGAATACGCCGAGCACCAGGATCTCACGCGGATTGATGTCCTCAAGCTCCGCAACGTGCGCGTTGCCGACTTCGCCGAACACCACGCGCTTGACCAGCCACAAGGTATAGGCCGCGCCGATGACCAGCGTGGTCGCGGCCGCGAATGCGATCAGCGGATGCTTCTGGAAACTGGCCAGGATCACCATGAATTCGCCGATGAAACCGGACGTGCCCGGCAAACCGGCATTGGCCATGCTGAACAACACGAACAACGCGGCGAACCACGGCATCGTGTTCACCACGCCGCCGTAATCGCGGATCATGCGGCTGTGCATGCGGTCGTAGAGCACGCCAACGCAGGAGAACATCGCGGCGGAAATAAAGCCGTGCGAGACCATCTGCACCATTGCGCCCTGCAGTCCGAGGCGCGCCGCATCGACGTTGGCGGCATCGCGCACCAGGCCCAATGCGATGAAGGTGCCCAGCGTGACAAAGCCCATGTGCGACACCGACGAGTACGCGATGAGCTTTTTCATGTCGTCCTGCGCCAGCGCGACCAGCCCGACGTAGATGATCGCGATCAGGCTCAGCGCGATCACCACCCATGCAAATTCATGGCTGGCATCGGGAACGATCGGCAGGCTGAAACGCAGGAAGCCGTATCCGCCGATCTTCAACATGATCGCCGCCAGGATCACCGAGCCGCCGGTCGGCGCCTCGACGTGCGCATCCGGCAACCACGTGTGCACCGGGAACATCGGCACCTTGACGGCGAATGCGATCAGGAAGGCGAAGAACAACCACATCTGCTCGGTCGCGCTCAGCGGCAGCGCGTACATGTCCGCCAGTTGCCAGCTGCCACCCTTCAGGTACAGGTAGATCAGCCCGACCAGCATGAACACCGAACCAAGGAAGGTGTACAGGAAGAACTTGACCGATGCGTACACGCGGCGTGGCCCGCCCCACACGCCGATGATGATGAACATCGGGATCAGCATCGCTTCGAAGAACACATAGAACAACATCGAGTCGAGCGCGCTGAACACGCCGATCATCATGCCTTCGAGGAACAGGAACGCGGCGTAGTACTGGCTGACGCGCTTGTCGATGGAGCCCCACGCGCCGATCAGCACCAACGCGGTGGTCAGTGTGGTGAGACCGATCAATGCGACCGAGATGCCGTCGGCGCCGAGGTTGTACTGGATGTCGTAGGCCGGAATCCACGCGTGCCGTTCGACAAACTGCATGGCGGGACTGGCGAAATCAAAGCCGGTGAACAGCGGCACGCTGAGCGCAACACAGACCAGTGCAATCGCCAGTGCCAGCCAGCGCGCATGTTGCGGGCGGCCGTTGCCCAACGCGAGCAGCGCCGCGCCGCCGAGGATCGGCAGCCAGATCAGCAGGCTGAGGAGAGGCCAGTTATGCATGGAGATTTCCGAAATTAGGCCCCGGTGACGTTTGCTTTTGCTCGTCATTCCCGCGCAGGCGGGACTGCGAAGGCCGCAGGCCGAAGCGAACATTGCGAAGCAATGGCCCGAAGGGCGAGCGTAGCGAGTCATCCAGCGACTTTGCTTTCAGCAGCTTGAAGGCACCGGATTCCCGCCTGCGCGGGAATGACGATTCGAGGGTTTGCGAGCTGTGCAGATTCATCGGCAGTCAGCGCCAGAAACTGATGATCACAGCCAGCAGCGCGATCAATCCAAGGATCATCGCAAAGGCATAGTGGTAGAGATAGCCGGATTGCACCCTGCGCAGCACGCCAGAGAACACATCGACCACGCGCGCGCTGCCATTAACCGCAACACCGTCGATCAAGTTGCTGTCGATGTTGCGCGAGAGTTTGCCAAGTCCCAGCCCGCCGCCGGCAAAGCCGTCGATCCACAGGTCGTCCATGCCGTACTTGTTTTCCAGCACGCGCACCGGCCAAGCGAAGGTTCTACGCGCCTTGGCCGCGAGCTCGGGCTTCCACCAATACATCACCGTAGCCAGCACGAATCCGCCCAGCGCAAGCCAGAACGGCGGCGTGGTCAATCCGTGCAGCGCGAACGCGACGGGGCCATGAAATTCCTCGCCGAGCTTGCCGATCACATCGCGCGCTGCGGGAACATCGATTGCACCCTGAAAGAACGGAAGTTGCCTGGCGTGACCCAGCATGTCGGTGCCGAACAGCATCGGCCCGACGGTGAAAAAGCCGATCGCGATCGACGGGATCGCCAGCAGGATCAGCGGCAGCGTCACTACCCACGGCGACTCGTGCGGATCGTGGGCGCCATGATGGGTGTGCACATGCTGGTCATGCGCAACGTCATGGACTACCGATGCCGAATCGTTTGTGGGAGGGGCTTCAGCCCCGACGCTGGCATCGCGGAATCGCTCCTTGCCGTGGAACGTCAGGTACAACAATCGGAAACTGTAAAAGCTGGTGACGAATACGCCTGCCAGCACGGCCCAGTACCCATACGTCGCCACCCAGTGATGCGCTTCGTGGGCGTGATGCGCGGCGGCTTCGATGATGGTGTCCTTTGAATAGAACCCACTGAAGAACGGCGTTCCAACCAACGCCAGCGTGCCAATCCACATCGTCAAGAACGTGATCGGCATGTATTTGCGCAGGCCGCCCATGCGACGCATATCCTGCTCGTGGTGCAGCGCGATGATCACCGAACCAGCCCCTAGAAACAGCAGCGCCTTGAAGAACGCATGCGTCATCAGATGGAAGATCGCCGCGCTGTACGCCGACACGCCCAGCGCGACGGTCATGTAGCCGAGCTGCGACAAGGTCGAATACGCCACGACCCGCTTGATGTCGTTCTGCACGATACCGATCAGGCCAGTGAACAGCGCGGTGGTCGCGCCGATGAACAACACAAAATTGAGCGCGGTGGTCGACAGCTCGAACAGCGGCGACATGCGCGCGACCATGAAGATGCCAGCGGTGACCATGGTCGCGGCATGGATCAACGCCGAGATCGGCGTCGGGCCTTCCATCGAGTCCGGCAGCCACACATGCAATGGCACCTGCGCCGACTTGCCCATCGCGCCGATGAACAGGCAGATGCAGATCAGCGTCGGCACCGACCAGTCATAACCGCTGATGACCTGCACCGATGCATCACGGATGATCGGCGCATTGGCGAACACAGTCGCGTAGTCCAGCGTGCCGAACCAGTACAGCACGGCCGCGATGCCGAGCAGGAAACCGAAATCGCCGACGCGGTTGACCAGGAAGGCCTTCATGTTGGCGAAGATCGCACTCGGCCGCTTGAACCAGAACCCGATCAGCAGGTATGACACCAGTCCCACCGCCTCCCAGCCGAAGAACAGCTGCAGGAAGTTGTTCGCCATCACCAGCATCAGCATCGAGAACGTGAACAGGCTGATGTAGCTGAAGAAGCGTTGGTAACCGTCGTCATCGGCCATGTAGCCGATGGTGTAGATGTGCACCAATAGCGAGACGAAGGTGACCACCAGCATCATCATCGCGGTGAGCTTGTCGACCAGGAAGCCGACATGTGCTTGCAGGTTGCCGACCTGGAACCAGGTGTAGACGTTCTCGTTGAACGGTGCGGCCCCCTGCCCCACCAGTTGCCACAACACGTAAGCCGACAAGATGCAGCTGGTCGCCACGCCGAGGATCGTCACCGAATGCGCGCCGGCACGGCCGATGCGGCGGCCGAACAGGCCGGCGAGGATCGCGCCGAGCAAGGGCGCAAGCACGATCAACAGCAGCACGGATTTTGTGATCACGAGTGCAACTCCTGCCGGATTTCACTGCGGGATCGTGGGGATGGAAGCATGGAGGCGTCCGCGAAGGACGCGAAGGACGCAAATGAAAAGAAACCTTGGAGGCCTGGGTTTTGCTCGTCATCCCAGCGCAAGCTGGGATCCATTTTGATCTCCGCCTTTGGCGCAAAGAGCAAAGTCAAAATGGATCCCGGCTTGGGCTGGGACGACGGTGCGGCTGATCGGACCTTTCCCTGCAAGCGGTTGATCAGCGTTCCCCCACAAGAGAATCCCTTCTTTGCGTCCTTGGCGTCCTTGGCGGACAAGCCTTTCGCCAAATCGACAGTGAACTGCATCGCCATGTCCAGCCTCAACCCTTCAACGTATCGATTTCGGCGACGTTGATCGTGCGCCGGTTGCGGAACAGCGTGACCAGGATCGCCAGGCCGATCGCGGCCTCGGCCGCGGCCACGGTCAGGATGAAGAACACGAACACCTGCCCCGCCGCGTCGTTCAGATGCCGCGAAAACGCGACGAAGTTGATGTTGACCGCGAGCAGCATCAACTCGATCGACATCAGCAGCACGATCACGTTCTTGCGGTTGAGGAAGATGCCGGCGACGCTGATGCAAAACAGCGCGGCCCCCAGCGCCAGGTAGTGGCCGAGGCCGATCGACGACGCGATCATGGTTTCGCCTCGTCGTTTGCTGCGGCTGGGGCGACGTCCGGTTTTACAGCCTGCATGCTGACCATGCGCAGGCGATCGGACGCGCGCACGCGCGACTGGGCAGACGGATCCTGGTGCTTGACGCCAGTACGGCGGCGCAGGGTCAGCATCACCGCGGCGATCACGGCAATGGTCAGGATCACGGCGGCCACTTCGAATGGCAGCAGGAAATCGGTGAACAACGCGCGCGCCAGCCAGGTGGTGTTGGGCACATCGGTCACGACAACGGTATCGGCCGCGAATGGCAGCAATCGCGCCTTGACGCCGATCAGCACCACCATCTCCACCAGCATCACCACCGCCACGATCAGTCCGATCGGCAGGTAGCGCACATAGCCGACGCGTAATTCCTCGACATCCACATCCAGCATCATCACCACGAACAGGAACAGCACCATCACTGCGCCCACATACACCAGGATCAGCGCGATGCCGAGGAATTCGGCGCCGGCCATGATCCAGGTGCAGGCCACGGAGAAGAACGTCAGTACCAGGAACAACGCGGCGTGCACCGGGTTCTTGACGCCGATCACCGCCGCCGCGGACAGCACGGTCGCGATGGCGAAGGCATAGAAGGCAAACAGCGTCAGGTCCATGTCGTGCTCATCGGAAAGGCGCGTCGGCGGCGCGGCGTTCGGCGATTTCGGCTTCGAGCCGGTCGCCGATCGCCAACAGCTGCTGCTTGTTGACGATGTTCTGTCCTCGCTTGTCGAAGTGGTACTCGTGGATGTGCGTTTCCACAATCGAATCGACCGGGCAGCTCTCTTCGCAGAAACCGCAGTAGATGCACTTGAACAGGTCGATGTCATAACGCGTGGTACGCCGCGTGCCGTCCTCGCGCTGCTCCGAATCGATGGTGATCGCCAGCGCCGGGCACACCGCCTCGCACAACTTGCAGGCGATGCAGCGCTCTTCACCGTTGGGATAGCGGCGCAGCGCATGCAGGCCGCGGAAGCGCGGCGACTGCGGCGTTTTTTCCATCGGATACATCAAGGTGTACTTCGGCTTGAACAGGTATTTCAGCGTCAAGCCGAGCCCCTGTATCAACTCGATCAGCAGCAGGCTTTTGAAATAGGAAGCGATGCGTGTCATGTCAGCCTCAAGCTCCCGGCACGAACACGTTGAAATAGGCCAGCAACGCGGTCACGAAGATCCACGCGATGGTGATCGGGATGAACACCTTCCAGCCCAGCCGCATGATCTGGTCGTAGCGGTAGCGCGGGAACGAGGCACGGAACCAGATGAAGGCGCTGGCGAAGAAGAACACCTTGGCGAACAGCCACCACCAGCCATCGACCGACAGGAAAGGAATGCCCCATCCATGGAACGGCGACAACCATCCGCCGAGGAAAAACAGCGGCGTCAGGAAACTGACCAGGGTCATGTTGGCGTATTCGGCCAGGAAGAACAGCGCGAACTGCGAACCGGAATATTCGACCATGTGGCCGGCGACGATTTCCGATTCGCCTTCCACCACATCAAACGGCGCGCGGTTGGTTTCGGCCACGCCCGAGACGAAGAAGATGATGAACAACGGGAACAGCGGCAACCAGAACCATTCGAGGAATCCGGCATTGCCGGCCTGCGCCATGACGATCTGGGTGAGGTTCAAGCTGCCGGACGCGATCAACACGCCGACCAGCGCGAAACCCATCGCGATCTCGTACGACACCACCTGCGCGGCGGAACGCATCGCGCCGAGGAAGGCGTACTTGGAGTTCGATGCCCAGCCGGCGAGGATGATGCCGTACACGCCAAGCGAGGTCATCGCCAGCAGATACAGCAGGCCCGCGTTGGCGTTGGACAACACGATCTGCTGGTCGAACGGCACCACCGCCCACGCCGCGAATGCGGGCGCGAGCGTGATCATCGGCGCAAGGATGTACAACACCTTCTGTGCGCTGGACGGCTGGATCACTTCCTTGAACAGCAACTTGAACACATCGGCGAACGCCTGCAGCACGCCCATGCCGACATACATCGGCCCGCGGCGCACGTGCATCCAGCCGATGAGCTTGCGCTCCCAGACCACGTAGAACGCGACGGAGATGATGAGCGGCACGGCAATCGCCAGGATCTTCAACACGATCCAGATCAGCGCGCCGATCACGCCGAACGACAGCAGCCAGTCGCGGAAGGAATCGAAGATCATGCGCGGCGTACCCCGACACGACCCGACAGCAGCGGCGCGGTTGCGCCGTAACCGCTCTCGATCCACACGCAGCCGGGGGCAACCTTGTCGCTGACGACGACTTGCAGCGTTGCCGTGCCCGCACCGTTATCGACCTTGGCCATCGCACCGTCTTCGAGGCCGGCTGTTTTCGCATCGTTGGCATGCAGCGTGATGCGCGGGCCCAGGGTCAGGGGATGGTCCTGCAATGCCTGGGCGCGGCGCACCACGCCGTCGGTTCGATAGATTGCCTGCGATACCACGACGTCCAGTCCGAAGCTGGGCGTTGCGGCGCGCGAAATCTTGCTGGCCGGTTCGCGTTTGCCATTGCTGGCTTCCAGATTCGCAATGCTGGCGCGCAAGCCCGTGAAGTCGGTGAACTCGAACCCCGGCGCGCCCAGCTCCGCGCCAAGCGCCCGCAATACCCGCCACCCCGGGCGCGCTTCGCCCGGCAACTTGCCGCCGGCCATTGCGAGCTGGTCGCGGCCATCGAGATTGGTCAGCGTCGCGTCGATTTCCGGCAACAAGCCGATCGGCAGGATCACGTCGGCGACCGCTCGCGTCGATTTGCAGGCGAAATGGCTGAAGGCCACGACCTGCGCATCGCCGAGCGCCTTCAACGCGACTGATTGATCCGCGAAATCGAGGCCCGGTTCGATGCCATAGATCACATACGCCGCACGCGGCTCGGCGAGCATCGTCTGCGCGTCGCGCGACTGCGGCAGCACGCCATGTTTGACCAGGCCAACTGCATTGGCGCCTTGCGGAATGCGGCAGAGCACGGCGTTCGTTGCGGTGGCGAAGTCGTTGACCGCAGAGCGGATCGACGATGCATGCAACCCGCTTTCGGCGACACTGCCGATAATCAGGACAACGCGATCCGCGCCTTCGATCTTCAATGAGCCCAAAGCGCCGGCGGTCTGCGCTGGGGCGACGATTTGCTTGGAGGCGATATCGAACGTGAACTCGAAATCGACCGGATTGATGACATGCACCTTGGCGCCGCGCGTCCACGCCTTGCGTACGCGCTGGTGCAACAGCGGCAGTTCATGGCGCAGGTTGGAACCGACGATGACGATGACATCGCATTGCTCGATCTCGGCCGATGGCATCGCAAAGGCTTCCGCCACCGCGCCATCGGACAGATCCTGCTGCGCGATGCGGTGATCGAGATTGCCGGTGCCAAGGGCTTCCGCGAGACGGGCCAGCAATGCACCTTCCTCGTTCGAGGTCGACGGATGCACCAGCATGCCGAGGTCGTCGGCGGCGTTGTCGCGCAGGATCTTCGCGGCTTTCGCCAACGCCTCATCCCATGACGCTTCGCGCCACTCGCCACCGTCCTTGATCAGCGGTTTGACGGCACGATCTTCGGCGTACAAGCCCTGGTGCGAATACCGGTCGCGATCGGACAGCCAGCATTCGTTGATGGCTTCGTTGTCGCGCGGCACGGTGCGCAGCACATCGCCGCGACGCACGTGCAGGAACAGGTTGCTGCCGAGTGCGTCGTGATAGCCGAGCGATTCGCGCGCAATCAACTCCCACGGCCGTGCACGGAAACGGAACACCTTGTTGGTCAGCGCGCCGACCGGACAGACATCGATGACGTTGCCTGACAACTCGGTCGTCAATGGCTTGCCATCGTAGGTGCCGATCTGGAGATCCTCGCCGCGCTGCATGCCGCCCAGTTCATAGGTGCCGGCAATTTCAGCGGTGAAGCGCACGCAACGCGTGCACTGGATGCAGCGCGTCATGTCGGTGGCCACCAACGGACCGAGGTCCTCGTCGGCGACGACGCGCTTGCGCTCGCTGAAGCGGCTGACCGAACGGCCGTACCCCAGCGAGAGATCCTGCAATTCGCACTCGCCGCCCTGATCGCAGATCGGGCAATCCAGCGGATGGTTGATCAGCAGGAATTCCATGACATTGCGCTGCGACTTCAAGGCTTTGTCACTGCGCGTGGACACTTTCATGCCATCCATGACCGGCGTGGCGCAGGCCGGCGCCGGTTTCGGCATCTTCTCGACTTCGACCAGGCACATGCGGCAGTTCGCCGCGATCGCGAGTTTGTCGTGGTAGCAGAAACGCGGAATCGGAATGCCGGCCTTGTCGGTGGCCTGAATGATCATCGAGCCCTTGGGCGCGGCCATCTCGACGCCGTCGATGAACACGGTGACGTGGTCGGGGGGCAGGTTCGGATTCACGGGCTGCGCGCTCATGCTGCAACTCTCATCGCCGATGTTTTTTCAGCCGTCATTCCCGCGAAGGCGGGAATCCAGGGACTTTCGTTCCGCACCCAGTCGAACTTCGAACAGCAAAGTCGCTGGATTCCCGCCTTCGCGGGAATGACGAGCAGAAGCAATGAGGCTGTGTGCGTCGCGCTCATGCAGCGACTCCTAACTTCTCATCGACAATCGAACGCCCATTGCGGATGAAATACTCGAACTCATCCCAGTAATGCCGCAGGAACCCCTGCACCGGCCACGCAGCGGCTTCGCCGAACGCGCAGATGGTGTGGCCTTCGATCTGTCCCGCGGCAGCCTTCAACATGTGCAGGTCATCGAGCGTGGCCTGGCTATCGACGATGCGCGTCAGCATGCGGTACATCCAGCCCGTGCCTTCGCGGCATGGCGTGCACTGGCCGCAGGATTCGGCGTAGTAGAAGCGCGCGATGCGCTGGCACGCGCGGACCATGCAGGTGGTTTCGTCCATGACGATGACCGCGCCGGAACCGAGACCCGAACCGGCCTTCTGGATCGCGTCGTAGTCCATCGTCAGCGACAGCATCGTGTCGCCTGGCAACACCGGCATCGACGAACCACCCGGGATGACGCCCTTGAGCTGGTGGCCGTTGCGCACGCCGCCCGCCATCTGCAGCAATTCTGAAAATGGCGTGCCGAGGCGGACTTCGTAATTGCCCGGCTTGATGACGTGGCCGGACACCGAAAATACTTTCGGACCGCCGTTGTTCGGCTTGCCAAGGTTCAAGAACCATTCGGCGCCGTTGCGGATGATCGCCGGCACCGACGCATAGGTTTCGGTGTTGTTGATCGTGGTCGGCTTGCCGTACAGGCCGAAGTTGGCCGGGAACGGCGGCTTGTAGCGCGGCTGGCCTTTCTTGCCTTCCAGCGATTCCATTAACGCCGTTTCTTCGCCGCAGATGTACGCGCCCGCACCGAGCGCGTTGTAGATCTCGATGTTGACGTCGGAACCGAGGATGTCCTTGCCCAGCCAGCCGTTTTCATAGGCTTCGGCAGTCGCTTCCTCAAGATGCTCGAACGGCTCGTGATGGAATTCGCCGCGCAAGTAGTTGTAGGCCACCGTGCTGCCGGTGGCGTAGCAGGCGATCGCCATGCCTTCGATCACCGCGTGCGGGTTGTAGCGCAGGATGTCGCGGTCCTTGCAGGTGCCCGGCTCGGATTCATCGGAATTGCAGAGGATGTATTTCTGCATGTCGCCCTTGGGCATGAAGCTCCACTTCAAGCCGGTAGGAAAGCCCGCGCCGCCGCGACCGCGCAAACCCGACTGCTTGACCATCTCGACCACATCCGCGGGCGCGATCTTCTGCTCGATGATCTTGCGCAGCGCACTGTAACCGCCGGTCTTGAGGTAATTCTCGTACGACCAAGGCTTGTCGAAATGCAGCGTGGTGAACACGACGTTGTGTTCCTGCGGCGCAGGCCCGACGGGACCGCTGGAATGCGCGTGCGCCATCACTTCAACCCGTCCAGCAGTTCGTCCACTTTCGCGGCGTCGAGATGTTCGTGGTAATGCCCGTTGATCACCATCATCGGCGCGCCGGCGCAGGCTGCCAGGCACTCCTCTTCGCGCTTGAGGAAGATGCGGCCGTCGGCGCTGGATTCGCCGGTCTTGCAGCCGAGTTTTTTCTCGGCGTGCCGGACCAGGTCTTCCGCGCCGTTCAACCAGCAACTGATGTTGGTGCAGAACGCGACGTTGTGGCGGCCGACCTTGTGCGTTTCGAACATCGAATAGAAGGTCGCCACTTCGTAGGCCCACACCGGCGGCAGGCCGAGATATTTGGCGACGCCCGCGATCAGCTCGTCGGTGAGCCAGCCATCGTTCTGTTGCTGCGCGGCATGCAGGCCCTGCAAAACCGCCGAGCGCTTGCGATCAGGCGGGAACTTGGCCAGCCAGTGATCGATGTGCGCGCGCGTTTCGTCACTGAGCACGATCAGCGGATCGACGTTGCGGGCGGTTTCAAAGTTGCCGGTGGCTTTCATGCATGGAGCTCCGGGACTCGGGACTCGGGACTCGGGACTCGGAAAAACCAAGATTTCGCCGACG
>JBBJNO010000287.1:0-3274 GCA_037720875.1 Luteimonas sp.
CTGCCCACCGTCCACTTCGATCACAAGTCTTGCTTCGACGCACGCAAAATCAGCGATGTAACCAGCGATTGGAAACTGACGACGGAACTTCAAACCCGCTAGCCGGCGTCCCCGCAGTTGTTGCCACAGATGTCGTTCTGCATCTGTGGATGCGTTACGAAGCGCACGCGCGTTTTCCCAGATGGCTTCCATGCCTATTCCGCTCCCTGTCCACGATGGATCTAGTCACGCCGCGGCCATGCCGCGAGCAATGCCCAAGCGCCGCCCAGGCCTGCAATCCATGCAGCGGCCGGGACATCCAGCAAGCGCGGGCCGCCGGCATCGAGCCCATACAACACAGCACCGACCACCAGCAAGCCGGTGCCCAGGATCGCGGCCACGGTGCGGCGTTGTCCGTCACGCGCGGCTTTCGCCAGGTCGGCGAGCTCCGTTGAACGCATCCGCAGCTCGTGCCGGCCCTCGACCTGCTGCGTCAGCCACGAATGCAGCAGCCGCGGCATGTCCGGCGCGTGCGTGATCAGTTCCGGCAGGCGCTTGCGGAACTCGGCCGCGAGACGTTGCGGGCTGTAGCGTTCGACCAGGATTTTTTCCAGCACGGGGCGCGCGACGGCCCAGATGTCGAGTTTGGGATCGAGCAGGCGGCCGACGCCCTCGATGTTGAGCAGCGTCTTCTGCAGCAGAATCAGTTGCGGCTGCAAGGTCAGCTCGTAACGCTGCGCCACGCGGAACAGCTTGATCAACACTTCAGCCAGCGAAATTTCCGACAGCGGCCGGGTGAAATACGGCTCGCACACCGAACGCGCGGCGGCTTCGAGTTCGTCGATGCGGATGTGCGACGGCATCCAGCCCGCCTGCACGTGCAGCTCGGCGATGCGGCGGTAATCGCGATTGAAGATCGCCATGAAGTTCTCGGCGAGGTAGTACTGGTCCTCGCTGGAGAGCTGGCCCATGATGCCGAAGTCCAGCGCGATGAAACGCGGGTTGTCGCGGCGTTCGGCATCGACCCAGATGTTGCCGGCGTGCGCATCGGCGTGGAAGAAATTGTCGCGGAACACCTGCGTGTAGAACACCCGCACGCCCTTGGCCGCCAGCGCGTGCAGGTCGATGCCGGCCGCCGTCAGCGCGGCGATGTCGTCGCTGGGAATGCCGTAGACGCGTTCGAGTGTGAGCGCGCGTTCGGCGGTGTGGCTCCAGATGACTTCGGGCACGTACAGGTCCGGTGAGTCCAGCCAGAAGCGGCGCAGCACCGATGCGTTCGCGCCTTCGCGTTGCAGGTCAAGTTCGGCGGCCAGCGTGCTTTCGACCTCGGTGACAATCTCGCGCGGACGGATCTTGTCGGCCGCCGGATGCGTGCGTTCGACGATGCCGGCGATGGTCTTGAGCAGGGCCACGTCGGCGGCGATCTGTTGCTCGATGTCAGGGCGCAACACCTTGACCACGACTTGGCGGCCGCCCTGCAACGTCGCCGCATGCACCTGCGCGATCGACGCGGACGCGAGCGGCGTCGTGTCGAAGGATGCGTAGGCATCGGCGACCTTGCGACCCAGCGTCGCCTCGACAATCGCGCGTGCGACCTCGCCATCAAACGGTGCGACGCGATCCTGCAGTAGCGACAGCTCTTCGGAGATATCCGTCGGCACCAGGTCGCGGCGCGTGGACAGGATCTGTCCGAACTTGACGAAGATCGGGCCGAGCTCCTGCAGCGCCAGCCGCAAGCGCGCGCCGCGCGGCAATACGGCAATCTCAGCCGATGCGCGCGGCACGAACGGACGCGCCAGCTGCAACCACGGTTCGACCGCCGTGCCCTCGAGCAGGTCATCGAGCCGGTAGCGCAACAGCACGCGGCCAATGCGCCACGCGCGCACGACGGAACTCATCGCGCGCCATCCTGCGGTTGCAGAAGCGCGATCCGCGCGGCGATGCGTTCGACATCGTCGCGCAAGGCATCGACGTCGTCGTGGAACGCGTTGAGCTCATCCTTGCCGACCACGTCGCACGATTCCTCGGTGACGTATTCGACACTGGTTTCCGCAAGATTCTTCGCGGTGCTGCGCGCCTGTTTCAACGCACCGGCGACGGCATTAGCCATCTGCACGCCCAGTACGTCGCCGAACACCGACGCGAACGGTTGCTGCCAGTCCGGATCGAAGCGCTCGGCCAGCCGTTGCAGGCGGCGCGCGAGATCGGCATCGCCGGACACATGCAGTTTGCCGACCGGCGGCGCATCGTCGCGACGCAGGAACGGCAGTTGCGCGATCAGGCCTGCCAGCGTGCTGCGTACCGCCAGATCGGGTGCGCCTGCCTCCTCCATCGGGCCCACGCGCA
Organism: Luteimonas sp.; assembly: GCA_037720875.1. Classification (GTDB taxonomy): domain Bacteria; phylum Pseudomonadota; class Gammaproteobacteria; order Xanthomonadales; family Xanthomonadaceae; genus JALYOU01. The sequence continues at coordinate 2,326 of JBBJNO010000287.1, forward strand.
ACTGGTCGCCCTCGACGCGGATCTGGATGGCGAGCGGTGGTGATTCCAATTGCAGCGCGACGCGGCGGCTATCCAGCGGCTTGAGTGCGGCGCGTGTTTCCTCGTCGAGCGCCAGCGCGCGGTTGAGCGCCGCTTCCAGCACACGTCCGGCGTGCGGCTTCCAGTTGAATGGCGATGCGGGCGATGCGGTCATCGCGGCATTCTACTTGGCGCCCGTGGTCCCGTAGGGCGGGTCTTGACCCGCGGCTTTTGATGTCATTGATGTTAGACGCCCTCGACCGCGGCTTTTTTGATTCGATCACGGTGATGGCGGGTCAAGACCCGCCCGACACAGCGACGCGCGCAACCGTTGCAGGCCTTCGGCGATCGAGACACGCGGCACGTAACCGAAGTCGCGTTTGGCCGGGGCCATGTCGTACCAGTGCGTGGTGCTGAGCTGCTCGGCCAGGAACCGCGTCATCGGCGGCTCGCCGCGCAATGGCAACACCGTCCACAGGCCCTCGCACACCACGCCGACGGCATAGGCCACGCCGAACGGAATCGTCTTCTCGACTTGCGGCGCACCAGCAGCCTGCAACAGACCGTTGACGATCTCGCGCACCGGTTTCGGCTCGCCGTTGCTGATGAAGTACGCACGACCAGCACACGCGGAATTCGGCGCAAGATGTTCGAACGCGTCGAAATGCGCCTGCGCTGCATTGTCGATATAAGTCGTGTCGATGTGATTGTTGCCATCGCCGACAAAGCGCAAACGCCCCGTTTGTGCACGCTCGACCAGACGCGGCAGCAACTGGTTGTCGCCCGGCCCCCACAGCAGGCGCGGGCGTAGTGCGATCGTCGCGAGGTTGGCATCGTTGGCGGCCAGGACGGCTAGTTCGGCGAGTTTCTTGGTGGTCGCATACGGCGCCTTGAAGTGTTCGCCATAGGGCACGGTGTCCGCGGTGCCGCC
>JBBJNO010000040.1:0-12470 GCA_037720875.1 Luteimonas sp.
GCAGCATCAAGCGCGGCGAGTTGCCGGACCTGGACGGCACGCACGCGCACGGCGCCGACATCGAGTTGCATATTCCGTCGCTGATTCCGGACGCTTACCTGCCCGACGTGCATGCGCGGCTGACGTTGTACAAGCGGATCAGTTCGGCGCGCGATGGCGACGCGCTGCGCGAATTGCAGGTCGAGATGATCGATCGTTTCGGTTTGCTGCCGGATCCTGCCAAGCATCTGTTCGCGATCGCCGAGTTGAAGCTGCAGGCGACGGCGTTGGGCATCCGCAAGATCGACCTCGGTGCCAGCGGCGGCCGGTTGCAGTTCAATGCCAAGCCCGACATCGACCCGATGTCGGTGATCCGCATGATCCAAGGGCAGCCGAAGACCTATCAGATGGATGGCCCCGACAAGCTGCGCATCAAGCTGGAGTTGCCGGATGCGGCCGCGCGGTTCAATGCCGCGCGTGGATTGTTGATGACGCTGCGGCCGGCTTGAAGTAAGCGCACTTGCGGGTAGGCGCTGCCTCCCGGCTTTCAACGCGCCCATGCCATTGAACACGAAGGCGCGGGCTTGCTCCCAACGAATGCAGTGGCTCCTCGAGCGGAGCTTGCTCCGCTGCTCTCGGCGCGGCGCAACAGGCAGCGGAGCAAGCTCCGCTCTACAAGAGCGATGGCTTCTTTGGCATCCGCGTTCTTGCCGACCTCGCTATGATCAGCACGTCGTCATAACAGCCTTCATACCCATGCCAATCGCCATCAGCCTGTTGCTTGCCTGCCTGCTGGCCGCATGCATGTCGCACCCCCGCCAAGCTGCTGCCGGCACGACTTTCATCGTCGTCCGCCATGCCGAGAAGGCTAAGGACGATCCGCGAGATCCTGCCCTCGCCGAAACCGGCCGCGCACGCGCCGACGCGCTGGCGGCATCCCTTGCCCACACGCCACTGGTGGCCGCCTACGCCACTGTATTCCGCCGTACCCAGCAAACCGCCGCGCCCAGCGCACGCGCCCATGGATTAGCTGTCAACAGCTATGACGCCAAAGCGCCCGCTGCGGACTTCGCGGCGCAACTCAAGCGCACGCATCCTGCCGGCACCGTGCTCGTGGTCGGCCACAGCAACACCGTTCCCGATATCGCTGCTGCGCTCTGCAGTTGCGAGGTGCCACGCATGGACGACACCGAGTACGGCCGCCGCATGACGATCCGTATTGCACCGGACGGCGCGGCGAGCCTGACGATAACGCGCGACAGATGACCCTTTCTGCGCTACCCGATTGGGATGGCAATGTGGCGGCGGCGCGCGCGCTGCAGGCCAAGCTTGCCCAACAGGTCGTGTTGCGCGACGACTTCACGACGCCGCTACGGACCATCGCCGGTTTCGATGTCGGTTTCGAGGACGGCGGCGCCGTCACCCGCGCCGCTGCGGTGTTGCTGGATGCGCAATCCTTGCAGCTGCTGGAAAGCCGCATCGCCCGCATCCCGACGCGCATGCCCTACATCCCCGGCCTGTTGAGTTTTCGCGAATTGCCCGCGCTGCTCGACGCGCTTGCACTGCTGCAGCAAACACCGGACCTGGTCTTCGTCGATGGCCACGGCATCGCCCATCCGCGCCGGCTCGGCGTCGCCGCGCATTTTGGTGTCGCCACCGGACTACCCACGATCGGCGTCGCCAAGAAAATCCTGGTCGGCAGCCATGCGAGCCTGCACCAGATGCGCGGCGCGTACACGCCGCTGCGCGACAAGACCGCACAGATCGGCTGGGTTCTGCGCAGCAAGCCAAAATGCAATCCGCTGATCGTGTCGCCCGGCCATCGCGTCTCGATGGCAGCGGCTGCAGAGCTTGTGATGCGTCATGTCACCACTTATCGCTTGCCTGAGCCGACGCGGCTGGCGGACCGCCTGGCTTCGCGCCGCGATGAAGTGCGCGACCCACCTCCACCATCGCTTTTATAGCGACGCTTCTTGCGAGAGAAACCGCGCCGGTGTCACCTGCGTGCTCCACCTTCCGACACAGCGCTACGCTAGATTAATTCTATCCATCACCTCGGAGGTCATGATGTCGCATGCAATCTCGATTACCAGGGCGTTGCGCGGCGCCGTGTTGGCCGTGCTCGTGGCAGGCTGCACATCCTCGCCAGCGGGCAATGGCGACAGCGCCGGGCGGACGGCGGCGGACGGCGAAAGTTTCGCGATGCAGCCCGGCGAGAGCGTGACGCTGTCCGACGACAGCACGTTGCGCTACGTCGACGTCAAATCCGATTCGCGTTGCATGCCCGGCCTGCAATGCATCCACGCTGGCAACGCAGTGGTGGCATTCGAGTTGCGACGCACAGGTGGAGGCGTGCAGTCCTTTGAATTGAATTCACCCGACCAACCGCAATCGCGCGATATGGGCAGCTTGCGGGTCACGTTGCAGTCGCTGGCATTTGGCGTGACGCCGCGAGCGCAGCTGAAGGTCGAACGCATCAACTGATCACGCGCAGCCGCAAGCTTGTCGCAGGAGAGGCTTGCGAGGCATTTTGTTGTGATGCCAAAACTTGCTACTGCAACCACTGCAGCAGCATCAGAACCTGTCTTCCTGAAGATCGTCAGCTTGCCCCGCGCGCTGTCGGAGGCGAGCGGCCCGCAGCTTGCGAATGGCATGGGTGTAGGATCGTGCCGATAGGCCCGATGACGTGGTGGTTCATGAAAACCCTACTGCTCCCCTTGTTCACCGGTGTCCTTGTGCTTGGCACGGGGATCTCCGGTGCAGCGGGTCCCGCATCGGGCGCAGCACCGTTGCGACCGATCGGTGAATGCCTGGTCACCAACCAGGTGCTCGACTGGGGTGTGGTCGACCAGAGGCGGCTCGTCGTGAAAACGCTGGGCTCGCGCTACTACGACATCCAGCTGAGTCACCGTTGCCGTGACCTGAATCGCCGGCCTTACCTATCCTTCCGTGACGGCCTGCAGTCCATGCCGCTAGGATCCGGCCGAGGTTTCTCGCCCGGCACGGGCAGCGCTGCAGTGACTACCGACGGACGCATCTGCGGCGATCTCGGCGATGCCGTGGTGCCACGCAGCGGTTTCCAGACTGGCCTGGACCTGCCCTGCGATATCGCCAGCGTCAGGCGCATCGATCGTCGCGCATTCAACGATGTGTTCGGCATGGATGCGCGCGCGGCCAATGCGATGCTGGATGCGAGTCCGTCGTTGATCAGGCTGCGCTCTAAGCGCTAGCAGCACGGTACTTGCTTCGTCATCCCGGCGAACGCCGGGATCCAACTTTCCCGCGATGTGACAACTGGGTCCCGGCGTTCGCCGGGATGACGAATTATTTTCTTGTTCACCGACTACGACTCAGCGCCTGCGCAACATCCAAGTCTGGTGGATGCGAGGGTTGCGTGCGAAGTCTGGTGGGATGGTGTCCGCGCTGATCTCCACGCACTCCGCAAATTGCGCAACCGTGTCGCCATCGAGCTTGAAGCGGCGGGAATTGTTGGAGAAGTACAACGTCCCGCCCGGTGCAAGCCGCGCGACAGCCGCATGTAACAGTCGCGCATGCTCGCGCTGGATGTCGAAATCGCTGGCGCGCGCGGAATTGGAGAATGTTGGCGGATCACAGAAAATCAGGTCGTATTCACCGCGATCGCTTGCCAGCCAACCCATCGCATCTGCCTGCACCAGCCGGTGCTTGTGCCCGCTGAATTTGTTTTCCAGCAGGTTGTCCGTGCACCACTGCAAATACGTTGCCGACAAATCCACAGTCGTGGTCTGGCGCGCGCGCCCTACGGCCGCATGCACGGTCGCCGCACCCGTGTAGCCAAACAGGTTGAGAAACCGCACATCTTCGGCCTCTTCCTCGATCCGCAACCGCAAGGGCCGGTGATCCAGGAACAGCCCGGTGTCGAGATAGTCGAACAGGTTGACGCGCAACTTCGCCGCGCCTTCGCGCACCACCAGGAACTCGCCGCGCTGGTCGAAGCGACCGTACTTGCTGCCGCCCTTTCCGATCGAACGCGTCTTCAGTGCAATCCGCTCCTTCGGCAGATCGAACACCTCACGCGCCGCCGCCAGCAGTTCGTTGAGACGATGGCGCGTGGTGGCTTCCGGAATCTCTGCAGGCGCTGCGTATTCCTGCACATGCAGCCAGATCTCGCCCTTGGGCTCGGCGGAATAGACATCGATCGCGGCTGCATATTCAGGCAGGTCGGCGTCGTAGGCGCGGTAGCAAGTGACCGATTCACGCTGCAGCCATGGCTTCAGTTTTTTCAGGTTCTTGCGCAGGCGGTTGGCGACCATCATCGCGCCGTCGCTCAGCGTCTGCGGTTGCGCTTCGCTGGCAGGCTGCGCGCGAACCGCGGTGGCGATCGGGTCGCAGACGATCAATGCGCATTCCAGGGCGCCGTTGAACAACTGATATTTCTTCTGGGCGCGCAGGCCGGTGGCATAGGCCAGTTCCGAGTCGCCGCACAGCAGACTCGCGCGCCAGTCCGGCGTCGCATGCTTGAGTGCATTGCCGAGCGCGCGATACAGCGCGGGATCGGCGGCCAGGCGTGCGTCGTAGGGGGGATTGCAGACGACGAGGCCTCGTAATTGCGGCTTCCGTTGTTGTTCCAGTGCTTGCTCTTGCTCGTCATTCCCGCGAAGGCGGGGATCCAGTTCTTTTGCACTGTGCTGTGCATGCGTTGAAAGCAAAGTCACTGGGTTCCCGCCTTCGCGGGAATGACGGTACGGGGACTGGAGTTGCTCGATTGCGATCACTTTCCATTGAATCACTTCGGAAACGCTGGCCGCCTCCGCATTCTCCCGAGCCGCACGAATGGCATGTGGATCGCTGTCGCTGCCAAAAAACACAGGCCGCAACCGCGCCCTGCCGACCGCTTCACGCCCACGCGCTTGGGCCAGCAGCGACGACCACTGCATCGCATCGAATCCCAACCACCGACTCGGCACCACATCGCCATGCCGCAGCAACCCCGGCGCGACATCCGCCGCCATCAGTGCGCCTTCGATCAGCAACGTACCGCTGCCGCACATCGGGTCGAGCAACGCGCCGCCATCGAGATAGATTTGTGGCCAGCCCCCCCGCAACAACACGGCCGCCGCCAGGTTTTCCTTCAACGGCGCCTCGCCCTGCGCGCGGCGCCATCCGCGGCGATGCAGCGGACCGCCGCCAAGATCGACCGACAGGATCGCCCTGCCCTTGCGCACCACCAGGTTGATTCGAAGATCAGGCGATTCGACATCGACCGAAGGCCGCTCCCCGGTCCGTGCGCGCAACACATCGACCACCGCATCCTTGACCCGTTGCGCGGCGTAACGCGCATGCGTGATCGCGGTGCCGGACACATGCGCATCGACGGCGAGCGTCTGTTCGATACCGAGATGGTCCTGCCACGCGACTGCAGCGGCGCCTGCGTACAGCGCGTGTTCGTCGACGCAGTCGTAATCGGTCAGCGGCCACAGCACGCGGCTGGCAAGCCGCGACCACAACACCGCGCGTTGCGCATCGACCAGCGTGCCTTCGACGTTGACGCCGGCCATCGCCGCCGTCGCGTGCGTGCAACCGAGCGCGAGCAGTTCCTCGGCGAGCAGGTATTCAAGGCCCTTGCCACAACTGGCGAAGAATTTCATTGGGTCACAACCCCGCGAGCAATGCGGCGAAGGCATCGCCGGTGGCCGCGACATGCGCGGACAGGCGATGCGTGTCGTTGACCAGCAACAATCGGGCATCGCGAGCACGCGCCCAATCGATGACGTGCGCCACCGAAATCAATTCGTCATGCCAGCCATGCACGATGCTGGTCGGCACGCATGCGGCATCGAACGGATGCGTGTCGCCCAGCCGCATCGGCAGTGCCATCAGGAACAATCCACTGACCGGCACCTGCAATGACACCAGGCCCGAGATATATGCGCCCAGGCTGGAACCAGCCAGCACCAGCGGACCGCGCTGTGCGGCCGAGGTTGCCAGCGCGAGCAGCCGTTGCAGGCGCGCCGGAACATCGCCCAATTCGCCGAGCTCGCGTCTTGCATCGAGGTCGGTGTAGTCGGGACGTTCATGCGTCCAGCCCGCACGTTCCGCGGCTTCCGCCAGCGCAGTCACCTTGGTCGCATCCGGGCCGCTTTCGAAGCCGTGCGACAGGATCGCGTGGCCTTTCATTCAGCGTGACCTGTCATGCGCTGCGTACTTCATCGCCGATGCGCAGTACGCCGCCCTGCCCGCGCTTGCCGCTGGCGGACTTGTAGCGATCACCGTGCAGGCCCTTTTCGGTCACTGCCTCGACCGCATCCACTTCGAGCATGCCCACGCCGCGTGCGGGACGCAGGCCGATCCATTACACCCGCCCGCGTTGCGGAATCGTGGCGAGCAGCCGGCCGAGTTCGGAATCTGGGGGGAAGGACATACGTGAATGCTAGCATCGGCCCATGTCGACCGACCCGCTGCCAACCCTCGCCGTACGCATCGATCCGTTGCCGTACGAGGGCCGGCTGGAGCAACGGCCGCTGTCGCAAATCGATCTGGTGGTGATGCATTGCACCGAACTGCCGGACCTTGCCATGGCCCGCACCTACGGCGAACGCGTGCTTTATCCGCAGACGCAAACAGGCAACAGCGGCCATTTCTACATCGATCGCGACGGCAGCGTGCATCGTTATGTGGCTCCCGAATACATCGCGCACCACACGCGCGGCTACAACCCGCGTGCAATCGGCATCGAGCTGGTGAATACCGGCCGTTATGCGGACTGGCTGGATTCGCGCAGGCAGGCGATGGACGAGGCGTATCCCGAGGAGCAGATCGTCGCGCTGGTCGCGTTGCTGCAACGGTTGCAGATCGACATTCCGTCGCTGTGTTTGATCGCCGGACATGAAGACCTCGATACCGATGACGTCGAAGCCAGCGACGATCCCTCGCTGCGGGTTCGTCGCAAGCGTGATCCGGGGCCGTTGTTTCCGTGGCCGCGGGTGTTGGAATCGATTGCGTTGCAGCGCTTGGCGCCTGTGCGTTTGTAGGAGCGCACATGGGCGCGATGAGGCTTTACCGGTAGAGCCCATCGCGCCCAGGTGCGCTCCTACAAAGACGGTCGTTTGCCGACGGCCGCTATAATTTGCCGCATCGCATCATCAAGATCACCTATGACCACGCCCGTCGTTTCCGAACTGATCGAACTGCTGTCGCTGGAGCGGCTCGAGGACAACCTGTTCCGCGGCCAGAGCCGCGACATCGGCACCAAATACGTGTTCGGCGGCCAGGTGCTCGGGCAGGCGCTGTCGGCGGCGCAGGCGACGCTGTCGACGCCGCGCAGTGCGCATTCGTTGCACGCCTACTTCCTGCGCGCGGGCGACACTGAACATCCAATCGTCTACGACGTGGATCGCACCCGCGACGGCGGCAGCTTTTCGGTGCGCCGCGTCACCGCGATCCAGCACGGCAAGCCGATTTTCGTGTTTGCGGCTTCGTTCCAGGAAGCCGAAACCGGCGCAGAGCATCAACTGTCGATGCCGGAAGTGCCCAAGCCCGAGGACATCGCGCCTGCAGACGCCGTGCCACCAGCAGTGTTGGCCCGGTTGCCGACCAAGGTGCAGCGCTGGCTGTCGCGGATGGGACCGTTCGAGTTCCGCCGCGTCCTGCCTCCACATGAAAGCATGCGCGACGAACTCAATCCGCCCAAGCGTCCGCCGTTCCAGCAGGTCTGGTTCAAGCTCAGCGAAAAAGTCGGTGATGCACCAGAATTGCATCGCGCACTGCTCGCTTACGCGTCGGATTTCCAGTTGCTGGGCACCGCAACCTTCCCGCATGGCATCAGCTACTACCAGCCCAACGTGCAGATGGCATCGCTCGACCATGCGTTGTGGTTCCATCGCGCGTTCCGCGCCGACGACTGGTTGCTGTATTCGATCGACAGCCCCAGCGCGCAGGGGTCACGTGGGCTCGCGCGCGGCCAGATTTATGATCGCGAGGGCCGCTTGGTGGCGAGTACTGCGCAGGAAGGGTTAATTCGCGTCGTTGGTGATGACAAAACGGCAGCACAGGTGCCATCGAGACAATGACCCATCAAGTCGTCATTCCCGCGAAGGCGGGGGAGTTCCACAACAGCCAAAGCTGGTCATCCAGCGACCTTAAGCACTTGAAAGCAAAGTCACTGGATTCCCGCCTTCGCGGGAATGACGATCAAAAATAGTTTTTCGAGGTTGACATGAGACAGATGTTCACCAGTCCGCGGCTCGAGAATGTCGAGCGCGTCGCACAGTTGCTGAATGAAGCGGGCATCCAGACCAAGATCGCCAATGGGCGCTCGTACAAGGGCAGTCATCGGGGTGGTTTCAGCTATCGCGAATCCGAACGGGCGGGCGGGCAGCCGGCCGTGTGGGTGATCGTGTCCGAGGACCAGCCGCGAGCGCGCGAAATCCTGCGCGATGCGGGCCTGCTCGAAACCACCCGTGCGTCGCAGGCGCCAACCTTTCGTGCCCCTGAAATCAGGACGCCTGCACCCGCGCAGAAGCGCGTGCTTTCGCTCAAGCTGGGCTTTCTGGTGGCCATCGTGATGATCCTGGGTCTGGTGATGATCCAGACCTTGCCGAACAATGGCCGGCAGAATCCAGCACCAGCGGTAGCGACCACTCCACAGGCGCCCGGCGATGTCGCGGCGACGCCCACGCCCGACGCATTGGCCGTGCTGATCCTCAATAGCGAATCATCGATGCGCGCACCCGCCGTGTTGTGCGTAGCCGTCGACGGCAAGGACCCGACACCCAATGTACTCGCGCAACTACAGCGTCCGTCGCGCACTGTGGCGCCCGCCTCGCAATGCGTACGCGTGGCCAATGTGGCTTCCGGCAGCTATCACAGGTCCACCGGAAGCAAGGCGTTCTTCATCGAGGTCAGCGGGTTCCGGCAAGCGGCCGATACCGCGCAGATCCGGTTCAATGCGTTTCATCACACGCAAGCAGCGACCAACAAGACGCTGGAAGTGCGCCAGGTGGGGAACAATTGGGAAATCGTGCAGCTGTTGCGGCATGTGGAGTTTTAGTGACAGGCTGACAAATTGCTTGTTGTAGAGCGGAGCTTGCTCCGCTGCTCTTGGCTGATGGATCAAGAGCAGCCGAGCAAGCTCGGCTCTACAAAAGCGCAGTTCGGCACGTGATGGTTATTTGTCCAGACTTCTCAGGCGAAGGAGAAACCGTCATCCCGGCGAACGCCGGTACCCAGCTTTCAGCAGCGTAATTGTTTGATCTGGCCATGGCAGGACCGCCTGCACTGAGCTTGGCTCGTCGAGATTGGTTCCACTTGGGCGGATAGTTGGGTCCAGGCGTGCGCCGGGATGACGAACTTTAAGATCTGAGATCACGGCCCTCTCGGGGTTTATTGAAACCATTTGCTTCGCCAGTCACATTCCACGCGCACCATCGTCTTGGGTATACCTGCAACTCGTAAGGCATCCACATGGGCGAACTTTTATGGATCAAGCGCTTCCTGCTGGTATTGCTGCCGGCATTCGTGGTGATCGCCGCAAGCCAGCTGGTGCAGGACCGCGGTATTGACGCGGCCCTGCTGCACGGCATGATCTGGACGCCAATCACTGCGGCGGTGTACGTGGCGGCGCTGCGTTATCGGCGCTGCAAGTCCTGCGTTGACGCAACGCAAGGCCCGTCCGCATGAATGTTGAAGCCATCGACCTGCTGATCCGCCGCGAATTGCCCGCCGCCGCGCGCGGTGATCGCGATGCCTATGGCCGCATCGTTGCCGCCAGCCAGAACACGGTGACCTCGGTCGCGCTGGCCATCACTCGCGATGTGCCGACCAGCGAGGACATCGCGCAGGATGCGTTTCTCAACGCCTGGCAGCAGCTGCGCAAGCTCAACAACCCCGACAGTTTCCTGCCGTGGCTGCGGCAGATCACCCGCAACCTGGCGCGCGATCACCTGCGCGGTCTGCAACGGGGTCCGCGTCCCGTCGATGATGCCGATGCGGCCATCGCCGCGGCAGCCGATGCCGGACCCACACCGGTGCAGCAGTTGCTCGACGACGAACGGCAGCACGCCGCGGCCGAATTGATTTCGGCATTGCCCGAAGACAGCCGCGAGGTGTTGCTGCTGTTCTATCGCGAAGGCCAGAGTTCGCAGCAAGTCGCAACGCTGCTCGGACTGTCCGACGCCGCCGTGCGCAAGCGCCTGTCGCGCGCACGGCACCTGGTGCGCGAGGATCTGCTGAAACGCTTCAGCGACTTCGCCAGCAGCACGGCGCCGGGCGCGGCATTTACTGCAATCGTCGCGACCGCGCTCAGCGTTGCCAGTCCACCTGCCGCGGCCGCCGGAGTGCTCGGTGTCGGGGTGTTGCTTGCCGGCAAGACGGCAGGCAAGGTGCTGCTGGGCACTGCAGGCAGTATCGGCATCGGCCTGGTGGCCGCCTTCGCCGGCATCTTTTTTGGATTGCGGCAGCAGTTGAAGGGTTCCATCGACGATCGCGAGCGGCGTGAACTCATCCGCAGCACGATGATCTCCGCGGCCGCGTCGATCGGCTTCATGGTCACGCTGATTTTAGTCGCGAAGACCACGACGACGTGGCACCTGCCGGTGCTGGCGACGCTGCTGTTCATGGCCACGATTTTTTACCAGACCATCGTGGTGCAGCGTCGGGTGTTGCTACGTCGCCATGCTCGGCAAGCGATGCACGATCCGATTGCTGCAGCCAGGCTGCGCCGCCGCGAACGCTGGCAGTGCTGGCTGGGTGGAGTCGTCGGTTTCGTGTGTGGTTTCGGCGGATTGATCGTGGGCCTGATCCAGTCCGGACGCCTGTAGGACCTCTCCCAATTTAAAGCAACGCATTTCCTTACCCGTCATTCCCGCGAAGGCGGGAATCCAGTGCCTTTGCTTTCGTCCGCTTAAGTCGCTGATCCCCGCCTTCGCGGGGATGACAACCTCAAAAATCTCAGGTTCAAAGAAAAAAGCCTCGTTATTACCGACGGGGCTTGAGAGTAAGGCGTTTCCTTCTCCCTTCCGGAGAAGGAAAGCACGCGCTGCCTACTTCGGTTTCCTTATCGCTGTAGCTTCGATTGCATCTCTTCGCGGCTCACACTGCCGTCCTTGTTCGCGTCGAGTTTCTGGAAGCGCTCCGCACTGTGCGACTGTGCCTTCTGCTGGTGCTCTGCACGACGCTTGGCACTGGAGGCTTCCATCTCCGCTTGCGACAACCTGCCGTCCTTGTTGCCGTCGGCCGATGTGAACCACGCTTCCTTGCGTTCACGGGCCTTGGCCTGCCAATCGGCGCGATCCAGGAAGCCATCACGATTGCCGTCGATCTGGTCGAACTTCGGCGCCAGTTTCGGATCGATGGCGGCTTCGGCACGGCTGATCTTGCCGTCCTTGTCCGTGTCGGCCTTGATCATGCCGCCGTGATGTCCGCCCATTCCGCGACGACCGTGCTTGCCCATCCGTTGCGGGCGTTCATCGGCCGTGAGCCTGCCATCGTTGTTCTTGTCGAGCTGGGTGAACCGGTCCGCCAACCGCTGGTGTGGCGCGGCCTCGGCACGGTCGATGACGCCGTCGTTGTTGGCATCGATGTTCATGCGTTGCGGTTTGGCCGGCGTGGCCGCGCCTTGCTGCGCCAACGCCGCGGTCGAAGAGCACGACCAGCGCGACGGTCAGCCATTGCAGACGATTCATTCGTTGACTCCTGTTTTTAAATGGTCTGTAGCGGTCGGCGGAATGCCGTCCTGCCGAGGTCAACGCACGCGGGATCGCCCGGTTGACGCGGCCACCACCGCGTTCAGGACACGGACAGTCGCAATTGCCGCGGTGGCGGGCGCAGTATGCTTTCAGCATGCGTCACATCGCCCTCGCCCGCACGGTTTCGATCCTCGGCCATCCCTTGCTGATGTTGCCGCTGGCGGTGCTGGCATTGTTGGCATCGAGTGATGGCGGAGGCCGCAACACGCTGGCGATTGCGGCGGAATTCGGCGTCTTCGCCGCCGTGGTGATGGCGTATTCGTGGCGGCAAGTGCGGCGCGGCCGCTGGCAACACGTGGATGCCAGCATGCGAAGTGAGCGCCTTGCGCTGAACCGTTTCCTGCTGGTTGCGCTGGCCTGCGCCGCGCTGTTTGCGTGGTTCGGCGCGATGCGCGAACTCGCGCTCGGCATGGGCCTGTCCGCACTGCTGATCGCCGTGGCGATGCTGTCCTCGCGTTACTGCAAGCTGTCACTGCATCTGGCTTTCGCGGTCTACGCCGCGATCCTGCTGTGGCGCATCGACTGGCGGCTTGGCGCCGGCGGATTGGTGTTCGCCGCGTTGCTGGCGTGGTCGCGTCTGGCCTTGCAACGACACTCACCCCGCGATCTTGTGGCCGGCGCCGCCGCCGGATTGTTTGCCGGCGTGGCGTTATGGCAACTGCTGCCGATGGTTCTGGACTGACGCGATGCGCGAAGCCGAAGACCTGCGCGTTTTCCACACCGGCGAGCATGTCTGCGGCTACTGGCCCGACCGCATCGCGCGCGATC
>JBBJNO010000288.1:0-3259 GCA_037720875.1 Luteimonas sp.
ACCGGCTACAACTCCACGATCTCGTCAGCCGCCCGGACTCCCCGGAATGATCGGCATCGCATCGGCCGGCACCGTCGGGTTGTCTTCTTCCTCGCGCAGGTAATCCGGCAGGCCGTCGTCCTCGCCCTCGATCCTGCGGTCGCCGACGATCTGGTAATTGCGGCGTTGCATCCACGCGTCGCGGAACAGCGCGTATTCGTCGGCGGCGCCTTCGCGCATCGCGTCGACCGACATCAGCTGCGTGCGCACATCAACCAGCTGCAGACCCTGCACGAACACGCGCACCTTGTCCTCCTCGATGGTGCGGATCGGGGAGAGCTGACCGTCGCCGATCAGGCCGAACACGTCGCGCACGGTCCGCGGCCCGAACAACGGTAACTCTACGTAACGCGATTTCTGCCACCCCCACACGCCGAGCGTCTGGCCGAAGTCCTCGCTCTTGTTGGGAAGCCTGAATTTCGTAGCCGGATCGAAGAAACCGCCCAGGCCCAGCGTGGCATTGACCGCGAAGCGCGCGAACGATTGCCCGGCCTGCTTCGGCTTGCCCTGCAGCAACGCATTGAGCGAGCTAACCGGCTGGCCGAGATTGCTGAAGAAGTTGCCGACGCCCAGCCGCACCGGACGCGGCGTCACCTTGATGTAGAACGTGGCAAGCGGTTTGGCAACAACGCGATCGACCGCGTTGTTGAAACGATGCACGCGGCGGTTGAGTTTTTCCCACGGGTCGTACGAAGACGGTTCCAGGAAGGGCGCCGGCAACGTCGGATCGGCAAGCGGGTCGTATTCCTGCACGCCGTACAGCGCGTTGAAATCTTCCTCGGCCGGGGTGCGCGTGTCCTCGGGGATGAGCGGTTCGGAAGCCTGCCGTTCGGAAGTCTGGTGTCCGGGGCTTGGCGGCGCGTCTTCCGATGGCGCGGTTTGCGGGTTGGCTGCAGCATCGACAGCCGCTGATTCGGCTACTCCCGTCGTCGGCTCGCCGTACAACGCGTCCGCATCGGCTTCCGCCTGCGTCGCCTCCGCATCCTGTTGCGTGGCAGGCGACGACTGCGCCCACACATTGCCGCCGCATGCGAGCGACAGAGGGAGGGCAAGAAGGAGGGCAAGAAGGAGTGGGCTGCGCATGGCGTCAGTTTACCGGAGCGTCTTTGACGCAGTGTTAGGGATGCTTGCAGTCGTCATCCCGGAAAAAGCCGGGATGACGAAGCAGTACTTGTTCAGAATTCCTGCGGGAGACGTGCCTGCGCATAGCGCCTACGCCGCGAACGCCAGATCAGTCGCAAGCCGGTACGCTGCACACAATTCAGCAAGATTCGACGGATCGCCCACCACTGTGACCGGACCACCCACGCGTGCAGCCAATTCCGCCAGCATCGCCAGGCCGGCGCTGTCGACGTGGCCGACGGCGGCCAGGTCGAATCGCAACACGCCGCCCGCGAGAGGCAGCGCCTGTGACCACAACGCCGCGACCGTGGGACGATCGAGCGCGCCGCTGAACCGCAGCGCGTCGCCGTCGCGGCGCACCGCTGCACCGGTCAAGCGTGCATCAATTGATGGCATCGGCCTGCATCTTGCCGGCCTTCAGATCACTGGCGACCTGCCGGATCGACTGCCGCGACAGCGCGGTGTCGAACTGGCTGCGGAAGGTCTGCACGAACGAGACGCCTTCGACCATCACGTCGAACACCTTCCACTGCGAACCGACCTTGCGCATCAGGTAGTCGACCGGGATCGGTTCGCCGCCGCTGCGCAGGTACTCGCTGGACACGCGCACGCCGCGGCCGCCGGGCAGTGCCGTCTCCGATTTCATCCGCACCCGCAACTCGGTGTTGAAGTCGAGCAGCGACGAGCCGTAGCGCTGCATCAAATTTTCCGCCAAGGCATCGGCGAACAACTTGACGTCGGCGTCCGACGCGCCGCGGCCGTGACGGCCCAGCACCAGGCGCCCCGCGTAATCGCGGTCGAACATCTGGCTGAATTCTGCGGTGATGAACTGGCGCAGCGCAGAACGATTCCTGGTGAACTCGGCGCGGCGGCGTTCCAGCGTCGCCAGCACGCGGGCGCTGTTGGCCTGCACCAGCTGGCTGGGCGTGCCCTGGGTGCTGGCGGCAGAGGCCGCTGTTTTCTTCGCGGCTTGCGCGGAGACCAGCATCGGTGTTGCGATCAGGACCGTGGCGGCGATGGCAAGGGTGAGGAGATTACGTTTCATGGGCTGTCTTCCGTGGGAGACGAAGGGGTTGTGTCGGGTGCGGCTGTGTCGGGTGCGGCGGGGTCAGACGTGGCGTTGTCGGCAGCGTCATCGCCCTCGGCAGGCTTCGGCCCGCCACTGAACATGTACTTGCCGACCAGTTGCATCAGGTCGACCGCGGACTGGGTGAGGGCGATCTCGTCGCCGGGCTTGAGCGTTTCAATATCACCACCGGGTTGCAGGCCGATGTAGCTTTCGCCCAGCAATCCGGCGGTGAAGATGCCGGCCGCGGTGTCCGCCGGCATGTCCTTGTAACGATTGTCGATGGCCAGGGTGACGATGGAATCGTATTTAACCGGGTCCAGCTGAATCTCAGCCACACTGCCGACCACCACGCCGCCGATCTTGATCGGCGCCGACGGCCGCAACTGGCCGATGGTGCTGAAGCGCGCCTTCAGCGGATAGGTATTGCCGCCCCCGAAACCAAACTTCCCGTTGGTCGAGGCGATCGCCAGCACCAGCATCGACGCCAATGCCAGCAGGAGGAACGCACCGACCGCGAATTCCAGACGAGGACCACGGATGCTCATGAAATCACCTCAGTAAAAGCGGGTGTCCGCGAAGGACGCAAATGACGCAAAGGAAAACCTGGGGGTTGCTTCTTCATTTGCGTCTTTTGCGTTCTCTGCGGACAAAAATATGTTGCGGACATGGACATCAACGGAACAACAAGGCGGACAGCACGAAGTTGAACATCAGCACCAGTAGCGAGGCGTTGACCACCGCGCGCGTGGTGGCGATGGAGGTGCCTTCGATGGTCGGTTCGGCGTGAAAGCCGACGTACGACGCGACCAGCGCCGCGGTGCCGCCGAATACCGCCGCCTTGATGAAGGCGAAGACGAAATCCTTGTCGAAATCGACGGCGTCTTTCAACACCTGCCAGAACGTGCCGGCATCGATGCCGATCACGTGCACGGCCTCGAAGTAACTGGCGCTGATGGCCAGGCTGCAGAAGAAGCCGGTCAGCAGCGGCACGCAGATCACGGCAGCCCAGAACCGCGGCGCGACCACCTT
>JBBJNO010000041.1:0-8142 GCA_037720875.1 Luteimonas sp.
CGAGCGCATGAGCGGCTGGCCTGAGGACGAGGCCATCGGCAAGACGGTGGCCGAGGTGCTGCGCTTCAGCGACCCGGTCAGCGGCCGCGGCACGCCGACGCTGCTGCGCGAGGCGGTCCGCGACAATGTCGTGGTGCGCCAGGACGGCCGGGTACTGTTGCGTCGCGATGGCGAGCGCATGGCGGTGGCCGAGTCGGCGTCGCCCATCCGCGACCGTTTTGGCCATGTCGCCGGCGGC
Source organism: Luteimonas sp. (assembly GCA_037720875.1). Lineage (GTDB taxonomy): Bacteria > Pseudomonadota > Gammaproteobacteria > Xanthomonadales > Xanthomonadaceae > JALYOU01. Next base: position 239 of record JBBJNO010000041.1, read on the forward strand.
GTGCTGCTGCTGCACGACGCCGGCCAGGCGCAGGCGCAGACCGAGGCGCTGGCCCACCAGGCGCTGCACGATCCACTCACCGCGCTGCCAAATCGCCTGCTGCTGCAGGATCGCCTGTCGCAGGCGTTGACGCAGGCCGAGCGCGGCGCCCAGGGTGCGGTGCTGTACCTGGACCTGGACCACTTCAAGCCAATCAACGACACGCTCGGCCATCCGGTCGGCGACCGCGTGTTGCAGGAAGTCGCCGCGCGGCTCCGTGCGGGGGTGCGCGACGACGATACCGTCAGCCGCCAGGGCGGCGATGAATTCGTGCTGCTGCTGGTGCGCCTGGCCGATCCGCGCGACGCCGCGCGCGTGGCCGAGAAACTGATCCGTTCGATCGAGGCACCCATCCGTATCGATGGTCACGACCTCTCGATCTCGGCCAGCATCGGTATCGCGCTGTTTCCACAGGACAGTCGCGACACGGCCTCGTTGACCCGCCAGGCCGACGCGGCGCTATACCACGCCAAGCAAGGTGGCCGCGGCCGCTACAGCTATTACACCGACGTCATGAGCGCCAGCGCCGAGGAGCGGATGCGCATCGAGCACGACCTGCGCATCGGCTTGGCGCAGGGCGATTTCTTCCTGGCGTGGCAGCCGCAGGTGCTGATTTCGCAGATGCCGATGCCGCAGATGCCAATGCAGCAGATGCCGATGCCGCAGATGCCAATGCAGCAGATGCCGATGCCGCAGGTGCCGATGCCGCAGGTGCCGACTCCGCAGGTGCCGATGCCGCAGATGCCGATTCCGCAGGTGCCGACTCCGCAGATGCCGATGTCGCAGATGCCGACTCCGCAGATGCCAATGCCGCAGGTGCCGATGCCGCAGGTGCGGATCGACGGGGTCGAGGCGCTGGTGCGCTGGCGCGGCTCCGATGGCGTGGTGGTGATGCCGGAGGAGTTCATCCCGGTGGCCGAGGAAACCGGGCTGGTGGCGCAGATCGACGAGTGGGTGCTGGGCGAGGCCTGCCGGCAGAACCGCGCGTGGCAAACGCAGGGCCTGCCGCCAGTCCCGGTGTCGGTGAACGTATCACTGGCGCGTTTCGACGCGGAGCGCCTGCTGGCGCACGTGCGCGCGGTGCTGCAGGACACGGGACTGGCGCCGCATTGGCTGGAGATCGAATTCAAGGGCGCGCAGTTGTTCGCGCACGGCGCGCGTGGACAGGCGCTGGTGGCCGGCCTCAAGGCCCTTGGCGTGCGCGTCGCCGCCGACGATTTCGGCAGCGGCCAGGCCAGCCTCGGCGCGTTGACCCGGTTCGCGTTTGACACGTTGAAGATCGATCGGGGATTCGTCGACAGCATCGACGATGCGCAATCGCGTGCCGTGACCAAGGTGATGCTGGGCATCGGCAACGCGATGGGCTATCGCGTCATCGCCAAGGGCGTGGAAACCGACCTGCAGCGCGATGCATTGCTGCAGTTGGGATGCACGGGCATGCAGGGCTTGATGTTTGGCGAGGCCGGGCCGGCCGAGCAGTTTGCCGGGCTGGTCGGGCAGGCCGCGGGCAAGAGCAGCATCGAAAGCGTGGCCGACAACCTCACCAACCTGTTCGGCCGCGGGCCAGCGTAGGGCGGGTCTTGACCCGCCGGCTCTGACCTGTAAAGCGCCTATCGAAACCCGCCGGCCGTGGCCTGTAGAGCGGCGGGTCAAGACCCGCCCTACGATTTACGATGCCGTCTGGCCGCCTAATGCATTTCACTCCGGCCCGATGGCTTTCCCGGGCATGGACACTTGAGCCGGTGGCATTGGCCGCGGCATGCGCAGGGTAGCGGAGCAAGCTCCGCTCTTACGAAAGCAATCGGCGCACGATCAACGACTTGTTCAGGCGCCCTTGACGCAAGTGCGAGCGGATGGCTTCGCAGCGCCGTCATAGCCGGCAGCCCAGCATGCGGCCGTACTTCCACGGAGCACGGGCATGGCAACGAAGAAACGCGAACTGATCGAGCCCAATGGCGACAAGCGCCTGGTCCGGCGCGACGACAAGGGCCGGATCACCGAATCCGACGACCTCGGCAAGAGCTTGTCGCAGGACGTCAAGCAAGCCGCCAAGACCACCGTGAAGCCAGGGCAGGGCGATCGCGGCGACCAGAAGAAGCGCAAGTACCCCGGTGGCGGCCGCTGGGATTGAGAAGTCGCTCGCGTCCTGCAGGCGCGCATCTGGGCACGAAGAGCTTTCCCCATGCAGCCTCGTCGCTGCAGGCGCACGCCTGCAAACACGGATGGAACCCCGCGTTAAGGGTGCTCGCCGCCAGGATCAGGCACTCTAGCGCCCCCGGACCGGCCATCCGGTGTCGATGACACCTTCGCGCCACACCGCCGGCTCTTGAACAAACATTTCTTCCGAGACTGCATGAAAACCCCCATTGGCCTGCGCGCGCTGATCGACGATGGCGTGATCGACGAAGTGATGCGTCCGCTCAAGAGCGGCAAGGAAGCTTCGGTGTATGTGGTCCGCGCCGGCGATGAGATCCGCTGCGCCAAGGTCTACAAGGACATGGCGCAACGCAGCTTCCAGCAGCGCGTGCAGTACCAGGAAGGGCGCAAGGTACGCGGCAGCCGCGAGGCGCGCGCGATCGGCAAGGCCAGCAAGTACGGGCGCAAGCAGCAGGAAGACGCCTGGAAGAACACCGAGGTCGATGCCCTGTATCAACTGGTCGATGCCGGCGTGCGCGTGCCGCAGCCGTTCGGTTATTTCCACGGCGTGCTGGTGATGGAACTGGTGACCGATGCCGATGGTTTCGCGGCGCCGCGGCTGGGCGAAGTCGAGCTCGCGCCCGATGTCGCGCGCGAATACCACGCCTTCCTGGTGCGCCAGGTCGTGCGCATGTTGTGTATCGGCCTGATTCACGGCGACCTGTCGCAGTACAACGTGCTGGTGGCGCCGGAAGGCCCGGTCATCATCGACCTGCCACAGGTGGTCAGCGCCGCCGGCAACAACGCGGCGCGCGCGATGCTGCAACGCGACGTCAACAACCTCACCGCCTGCCTCGGCCGCTTCGCGCCGGAGCTGCTGGAGACGTACTACGCAGAGGAGATGTGGTCGCTGTTCGAGACCGGCGAACTGCATCCGGACAGCGTGCTGACCGGCGACTACACGCCGGACGAACGCGATATCGACCTCGACGCCATCCGCCACGCCATCAACGATGCGCGCGAGGAAGCGTTGATCCGGCAGCAGGGTCGCGAGGCGGCGGCGGAGATGGATTGAAGATCTTTTTTGCTCGTCATGCCCGCGAAGGCGGGAACCGATGCCCGTAGATTCTAAGAATGTCGAGATTGCACTACGGTAATTTTTGCGGCATGGGTTCCCGCCGTTGCGGGCATGACGAGCCGCGTTCACCGCGAACCAGTGACGCCAACGACATTGCATGTAATCTTTCCGCATGGCGCCGCCCATCGACCATCGCGATCCGGCCGGCCGTACCGCAAGTCGTGGCCGTTGCTTCTTGTATGTGTTGCCTTGTGCCTACGAGGACCAGTTGAAACTTGGGTTTTCGCGCGACCCGTTGCAACGGCTGCAATCGCTGCACCCGCGATACTTCGAGGTCTTCGATCTCGACCGCGCATTCCTGGTCGAGGCCGAGACCGTACGCGAAGCACGCGCGCTTGAGTTTTCGCTACGCAGGCAACTCATCGCGCACAACGCGCCCGCGCCGCTGACGGTGCGGCGCGAAGCCGGCGGACACACCGAGTGGTATCGCGGCGCGTACGCAGCGTTGGCGGAAGCGGCCGCCGCATTGGCGGAGGGTGGATACACGCTGCACGATCCGTTGCGGCCCTGGTTGCGCGACGCGCTGTGCGCGCGCCGCGACCTGCTGTACTCGTGGGCCCAGGCGATGTTGTCGCTGGAGGAACTCGAAGACCCGGCCGGCATGACCATGCAGAGTCAACGCATGGCACTCGATGTACTCGATGCATACGTGGCATTCGGCATCGATCTGGAACCGTTGTTGCCGGACGCCGTATTGCGCTGGCATCGCGGGATGACCGGCCGGTAGACAGTGTGGAATCCGTATTCGTAGGGCGGGTTTCAACCCGCCACAAGGCGGCGCCGAGCAAACGCATATGACGAATGCCAATTGCAGTTGCGCCGAATGATTTTGGCGTCGTCGGGAAAAAGCCGGCGGGTTGAAACCCGCCCTACGTATGACGTGGTGTTGAGCGCTTTTTCGCGGTTGCGATCGTGGGTTTACGCTTGGCGATGGACTTCTTCTTGGACTCATCCATCTTCAGCTCCACCCACGTCGGCGCATGGTCGCTGGCTTTCTCGAGGTCGCGGACCCAGCTGTCGACACCGGCCGCTTTCAATCGCGGTGCGAGTTCGGCGCTCAGCAGCAGATGATCGATGCGCAATCCCGCGTTGCGCGGCCAGTGTTGGCGGAAATAGTCCCAGAACGTATAAATCCGCTCGTCCGGATGCAGCATGCGGATCGCATCGGTCCAGCCTTGCGCAAGCAATCGTTCATAACACGCGCGGCTTTCGGGTTGCATCAATGCATCCTTCAGCCACGAGCGCGGGTTGTACACATCGAGGTCGGTCGGGATCACGTTGTAATCGCCCGCCAACACCACCGGGTGTCCGCTTTTGTGCAACGTCGCGGCATGCTTGATCAAACGCTCGAACCACGCCAGCTTGTAATCAAACTTCGGCCCCGGCTGCGGGTTGCCGTTGGGCAGGTACAGGCAGCCGACAATGACGCCGTGCGCGGCGGCTTCCAGATAGCGGCTTTGCGTATCGGACGCATTCCCCGGCAAGCCGCGGCGGCTCTCCAGCGGATCCATGCCCCTGGCCAGGATGGCCACGCCATTCCAGGACGATTGTCCGTGCCAGATCGCACCGTATCCCGCATCGTGGATGTCGGCGATCGGGAAGCTGGCGTCGACCGCCTTGAGTTCCTGCAGACAGACGATGTCGGGCTGTTCCCGCGCCAGCCACTGCAGCAGATGCGGCAGGCGCGAGCGGATGCCGTTGACGTTGAAGGTGGCGATTTTCATTGCGCCGATCGTAGGGCGCGACCTCGTCGACGCGCGGTGAGCGCTTGCCGCGTTCAACCGTGCTGCAGTCCACGCCAGGAAACGAGCCCGTCCAGGCTCGCGCCGCACTCACGAGCCGGGGATTACGTTCTGCTTCCACCCAATGCGCGACCCGAGGTGACGCGATGACCACAAGCTCGCAACAAACAGTGCTCACCGACGAGGAGATTGCCTGCCTGCAAGAACTCGCCAGGGGAGTCGCCAAGCCGGCCGATTCGCCAGACGTGTACGCACTGGCGGCGAAAGGCATGGTGGAAGCGCAATCCTCAGGATGCAAGCTCACGCCGGCAGGAATGCATGCGGTGAATGTGTCGGGGCCCGGGAATGTGCCGGGTATCGACGGCTAGAACCTGTCTCAATATCGGAACCTGCAGATCTGCAATCGTCACTCCCGCAAAGGCGGGAATCCAGTGCCTTTGTTTTCAACGGCTTAAAGTCGCTGGATTCCCGCCTTCGCGGGAATGACGAGTCAGAAAAGTTCGCTGCTCCTGATCGTTGCTCCTGATTCGTTGCTCTTGATTCGAGATTAGGTCCAGTTCGAGACAGGTTCCAGCAAGACGCAGCAAATCCGCCATCCGTGGGCGCAGCATGCTCCGCTGCTCCCGCGTCGCTGCTCCCGCGTCGCTGCTCCCGCGCCACCAATGGCCGCTAGAAACCCAAGTTGATGCCCGCTGTAAAGTGCCGCCATGCCCGACGCGCCGATTGCACTTCCCGCCGATCAACGCGCCGCCCTCGAAGCTGCGTACACAACGCCGCCGCGCGCTTATCACAATCTCCACCATGTCGATGCGGTACTTGCTCATTACGACGCAGTCGCACGCGGGCCGGGTTGGACGCAGTCGCGTGAGGTGTACCTGGCCGTGCTGTACCACGATGCGATCTACGAACCCCGCCGCAACGACAACGAGGCGAGGTCGGCGGCCCTTGCCGGCGCGCACACGGCGAGATGGCTGGGCGATGCAGGTATCGATGTGGGTCGCGTCCAGGCATTGATCCATCTCACCGCGCGCCACGGCACGGTGTCGCCAACGGATTTCGCCGATGACGGGGCCTCGGCGGATACCAAACATTTCCTCGATTGCGACATGGCCATCCTCGGCGACGAACCCGCCGTATTCGACGCCTATGACCGCATACGTCGTCGGAGGTGTATGACGAGGCGACGGGGCCGGGACACGACCTGTACTACAAGGGTTCACTGGTGCTGCACACCTTGCGCGGATTGATCGGCGACGAGGATTTCTTCGCGGCGACGCGGCAGACGGTCTACGGGACGACCAAGCCGGTGCCGGGCAACTTCAAGCCGCTGTATGCGACGACCAACGATTTCATCGTCGCAGTCAACAAGGCGACCGGCCGCGATTACCGGTGGTTCTTCGATACTTACCTCTACGCATCGGCGTTGCCGGAACTGGTGACGACACTCGAAGGGGATGGCATGACCCTGCGCTGGAAGACTGCCGGCGACCGCCCGTTCCCGATGCCGGTCGAGGTGCGTGTCAATGGCCGCGACCACACCGTGGCAATGAGGAGCGGACAGGGGCGCATCGATCTTCCGGTGGATGCGGTGGTGACGATCGATCCTCACTCCAAATTGCTGCGCGAGCAGGCATACATCAATGCGTACCAGGTGGATGCGAAAGCACGCGCAAAAGCTGAAGCAGACGGGAAAGGCAAAACGGCGACGCCGAATCGGAAGAACTGAATCGGAAGAATTGAGTTCACTTTTTTTCGCACTTGCGCGGTACGTGGCGGTCCGCAGGCCGCACCCGGGGCGCAGGAGCCAAGGCACACGATTCTGGTGAGGAAATGCAGGCGGGCGCTACAGTGATCAGCGGTACCATGTCGTTCCGATTTTCAGAGAACAGACTCATGACTATCTCTATGCACGCCGCCTCCGCGCCCGTCTTCAAGCAACTGCTCGGCGCGCTCGGCGAGATCCTGGCCAAGGCTGAAGCGCATGCCGCCCAGAAGAAGATCGATCCCAACGCGCTGCTGCAGGCGCGCCTGTCCCCCGACATGTTCCCGCTGACGCGGCAGGTGCAGATCGCCTGCGATTTCGCCAAGGGCGTCAGTGCACGGCTCGCCGGCGCCGACGTGCCGGTGTATGACGACAAGGAGACGACCTTCGAGGAGCTGCGCGGACTCGTTGCCAAGACAATCGCCTTCATCGATGGCCTCGATGCGAAACAATTCGACGGCAGCGACACCCGCGAGATCACGCTGCGTCCCGGCACGCCCAAGGAGCGCAAGATTGCCGGCCAGGCCTATCTGCTGAGTTACGGCCTGCCGCAATTCTTCTTCCACCTCACAACCGCATACGCACTGCTGCGCCATAACGGCGTCGAGCTGGGCAAGAAGGATTACATGGGCCTGTATTGATCCAGGGCTTCACCGCACGCGTCTTGGAGCGGAGCTTGCCCTGCTGCTCCTGCTTCTGAGCCAAAGGCAGCGGAGCAAGCTCCGCTCTGCAAAGATAAACGGCAGCGGTTTTGTTTTTTCCGGCCGCGCACCTTTTTGGCCGGCTGTTGTCTCTTGTAGACACAACCTGTGGAGAACCAGCGATGAATACCGGAATTTGGAGCAGCGGCGCGCTGTTGTTCGGAATGGCATTTCAGGCCGCGGCCGCGGAACAATGCGCGGCCCGCAGCGGCCCGACCGCCATGCCACTGGTGGAGCTGTACACCTCCGAAGGCTGCAGCAGTTGTCCGCCGGCCGATCGCTGGCTGACCCAACAATTGAACGACCGGCGTGCCAACTGGCTGGCATTCCATGTCGATTACTGGGACAGGCTCGGCTGGAAGGACCCGTTCTCGAGCGCCGCAGCG
>JBBJNO010000041.1:8152-12448 GCA_037720875.1 Luteimonas sp.
TGTCGATTACTGGGATGACATCGGCTGGCCTGATCGTTTCGCATCCCCCGCCTATTCACAGCGGCAGCGACAACGCGTCGGCGCCCATGGCGGCGACACCGTGTACACGCCGCAAGTCATGCTGGGCGCGGATGTGCAAGCGTCCTGGCGTACGGGCAATCGCTTCGACAAGACATTGATGCTGCATTCGCGACAACCCGCCAAGGCAGGCCTGGCCATGCGCCTGCAACCGCGGGGCGATGATTGGCAGTTACAACTGGGGGCGGCACCTGCAAGTGCAGTGGCTGCGGCCGCGCAACACAGTGACGGCGCACAGGTCTGGCTGGCGCTGTACGCGGACGACCAGACCACGCAGGTACGCGCGGGCGAGAATCGTGGGGCAACGCTGCATCATGATCGCGTCGTGCGCCGTTTGTACGGCCCGTGGCCGTTGACACAGGCGTTGTCGCAGCAGGTGCAGTTGAAACCCGATGCCGGCCGCTGGGGCGTGACCGCCTTCGTGCAGGATGCGCGAGGCAACACGTTGCAGTCGTTGAGCCTCTCGCCCGCGGGTTGTGGCAAACCGCGCAGTTGACGGTAAGACGGTAAGCGCTGGCATATCGATGGTTCGACAAGCACGCCGTGACCGGATCACACTGCCCGCATGAGCCACCATCGCAATCCCCAGGCCCAGCAAATGGGCGACGAATCGATGGTGCGCAACCTGGCGCATCAGGCCGACGCGATCTGGCCGCAGGAGCAACACCTGTTCGACCGTTATGGCTTGTCCGGTGCACTGCGCATCCTCGATCTGGGCTGCGGCACCGGCGAGATCACCCGCCGGCTGGCCGAGCGTTATCCGCAGGCCACGTTGCTGGGCATCGATATCCTCGACAGCAACCTCGCTTTCGCGCGCCGCGACAGCGTGGCCTTTGGTGATCGCATCCGCTACCAGCAGGGCGACGCATTCGCACTCGACAGTGCCGATGGCGAATTCGACCTGGTGGTGTGCCGGCACATGTCGCAGGCTGTGCCGGATTTCGCGCAGGTGCTCGCCGAGATCACGCGCGTGCTCGCCGGCGGCGGCTGGCTACATCTGCTGTCCGAGGACTACGGCATGTTGCACATGCCCGCGCATGCGCGCGACCCGGACCGGTTCTGGAACGAGAACGCAATCGCGTTCCTGCACGGCATCGGTTGCGACGGCCGCATCGGCCGGCATACGCCGCCGTTGCTGGAGGCCGCTGGCTATCAAGCCATCGCGATGGACTACATCACCGTGGATACGCTGCGTGTCGCGCGGCCCACGTTCGCCGGCATCCTCAAGGCGTGGCGCGATGGCTATGCGGCGTCGCTGGCGCAGGCATCCGGACGCCAGGACACGGACGTGGCTGCCGATTTCGACGCGATGATCGAAGCCATCGAGACACCGCCGCAGTACGCCGTGTGGCATGTCCCGGTGGTGAGTGGGCGCAAGCCGGGCTGACACTGCAGGAGCGGCTGTAGGGGCGGCTTCAGCCGCGAGTGCTTGATCTTCATGCGGGCCAAAAACTCGCGGCTGAAGCCGCTCCTGTGAAAAGCACTAAAACCGCTCACCTACGGGCAGATATCGCCACAGTCCCTCCGGCATCTTGCGCAACGGAATGCGGCCGATGCGCAGGCGTTTGACCGACAGCACCTTGAGCCCGACCTGCGCGCACATGTCGCGCAGTTGTCCCGGCCGCACCGCCTTGATGGCGAACCGCAACTTCGTCTCGTTTTGCCAGCTGACCTTGCATGACGGCAACGCACGGCCCTGGTAGCTCAGCCCGCGGGCCAGTCGACTCAGACCATACGGCCCGTCCAGCGTGCCTTCGACCTCGACGATGAACTCCTGCTCGATGCTGCGTTCGTCCTCGGTCAACCGGCGGATGGCGCGGCCGTCCTGCGACAACACGATCAGCCCGCTGGCATCGGTGTCGAGTGGCATCAGCGGCATCAACCGCACGAAATGGCGTTGCAACACGCGGATGCCGCTCATGTCATCGGTCGCGCGCGTGTCCGGGGTTGCGATGACCTTGTCGAATGCGACGCCTGCGGGTTTGTGGAACAGCAACGTCGCCGGCTCGGTGGCTTCGAGTCTCGCCTGCGTGTCGAACTCGACCGTTTGCGTGGAGATCATGGTGCGTGGATCGTCGATGACGATGCCATCCACCTTCACCCACCCGCCTTCGATGTACTGCTCGGCTTCCGCGCGCGTGCAGGACGCCAGCTGGGCGAGCCGTCTTGAGAGGCGCATCGGTTCCACCGGCGGCGTTTCACTGGTCATCGTGGTGGTTGCCGATGTTGCTGGCCGTCACGTTGACCCGTGCAAAAGTCACGACGTCGCGCTCGGGTTCTCGTCTATGGATCATGCCAAAAGCATAGCAGCCGTCGCGTTGTTCGTTGGCGACACACCGGTTGGCGGACACACGGGGCTATCATCCACGCATGGCAAGACGACTGCTCAACCTGCGCAATGTGCCGGCCAACGAAGTGGACGATGTCTGCGCGCTGCTGGAGCAACACCAGATCGCGTTCTACGTGATCGAACCCAGCATGTGGGGGATCAACGGCGGCGGCATCTGGATACGCGACGATGCCCAGGTCGAGCGCGCGAGGCAGGTGGTGGGTGAATACCAGTTGCAACGGCAGGCACGCGCCCGTGCCGAGTACGCTGCGGCGAAGCAGGCGGGTACCGTGGAAACCTTCCAGTCGCAATTGCGTACGCGGCCCTTGCAGGTCGTCGCCGCGGTGATCGGGATCGTGATTGCGCTGGCGTTGATCGCGCTGCCGTATTTCGTGCTGCGACGCTGATCCGCTTCGGCATCTGTAGGAGCGCACCGGGGCGCGATGAGGCTTTACCGTTACCGCCCGTCGCGCCCCGGTACGCTCCTACAAAGTCGCATCGCGGCTGTAACGCAGCAGGCGTCCGCGAAACGGCGGCTCATCGCGTTCGTTCATGCGGCTACGCTGCTCGGTGACGGAAAAACCCAAGGCGGCAAGTGCACGCGTGAACGGCGCGCTGTTGCCACGTCCCGGATCGGTGATCAGTATTTCAGAGTGGTCATGCGTGTGCCGGGCCAGCAGGATCGCAAGCTGCGCGGCATGGCCGGTCTCGTAGAGCACATCGCTGCCGATGATCAGGTCGAAAACACCCAGCGTGGCGTGCGGCACATCCCAGCGCAACTCGCGATACACAACAGAAGGCAATCCGTTCAATGCCGAGTTGTAGGCGAGGAAGGATTCCGCCAGCGGATGGTAGTCGCTGGCCACCACCGTGGCGCCACGTTGCTGCAGCACCAGGCTGGACAAGCCCAGCCCGCATCCGATTTCGAGGATGCGCTTTCCAGCAACGTCATGGACGTCCATCGCCTCGGCGAGCAAGCGTCCCGACGGCCACAGTTGGCCGAACAGGCTCCACTGCGCCGATGAAATGCCGGCACGTTCGGCGTGGTGGTCGGGGTCGGCGAATTGCTGCAGATCGCTGAGTGCACGTATTCGATAGGCATGCGCACCGATCTGCACATTGTGTTCGCGGGTGGTGTAGCCGGGCATGGCGTGGTCGCTGCTGGTGGAGCGCCTGTCATCGGGCGATGCAGTGCGGAAGGAGCGAAGCCGCGACGTGGAAAAACGGGGCAGGGCGCAGACACTGGCGACAGCCAGCAATCGCCATGCTACGGCACGTCAAACGGGCTTCATCACGTGACTGATCAGGCTGTTCATGTCGCCAGGAATTGCGGCGACAAATTTATCTTTACGCGCCTCGCGCCCTTTGCGGACAGATTGCCCAATCGGACGTTTGCTTGAGAGTGATGCCGCCCACAACGCTGGATGATCCGCGAGTCAGCCTCACAGTGCACAGCCTGCCGCATGCCCCGATGCCCACGCCCACTGGAAGTTGTAGCCGCCCAGCCAGCCGGTGACATCGACCACTTCGCCGATGAAATACAGGCCGGGAACGCGTTTCGACTGCATCGTGCTCGACGACAGTTCATCGGTGTCCACACCGCCCAGCGTGACTTCTGCCGTCCGATAGCCTTCAGTGCCGCTGGCGATCAGCGGCCAGCGTTGCAGTTGCGTGGCGATGTCACGTAATTCGCGTTCGTTGTACTGGCGCATCGGTTTGTTGGTGAACCACCACTCGCACAATCGGTGCGCCAAGCGTTTCGGCATTGCATCGGCAAGCACGCTTTTCAGTTCGGCGGCCGGTCGGGCCGCTTGCTGGGTGCGCAGCATGGCGAAGGCATCTTCGCCGGGCAGCAGGTCCAGGCGCAGGTCGTCGCCGGGCTGCCAGTA
>JBBJNO010000042.1:0-1880 GCA_037720875.1 Luteimonas sp.
AGGGCGGCGTGTACGAACGTTTGCGCGAGCGATCGTCTTCGAAGCTGCGCGAGATCGGTTTCGATGGCTATGCGATCGGTGGTCTGGCCGTCGGCGAACCGGAGGCCGAGCGCAACGCGATGCTCGACGTCATCGCGCCGATGCTGCCGCACGACCAGCCGCGTTACCTGATGGGCGTGGGCCGGCCCGAAGACCTGGTCGAAGCCGTCGCGCGCGGCATCGACATGTTCGATTGCGTGATGCCGACCCGCAACGCACGCAATGGCCACTATTTCACTTCCACCGGTACCGTTCGCATCCGCAACGCCAGATACGAACGCGATACCGACCCCATCGAACCGGGTTGCGGCTGTTACGCCTGTAGCAACGGCTACAGCCGCGCATACCTGCGCCATCTGGATCGTTGCAACGAAATGCTGGCGCCGATGCTCGGCACCCTGCACAACCTGTGGTACTACCAGCAGGTGATGGCCGGGATGCGAGCGGCCATCGAGCAGGGCACGTTTGCCCGGTTCCGCGAATCGTTTTACGCACGTAGGGCGGGTCTTGACCCGCCTCCGCCGTGACCGGTACGAACACCGGCACCCTACGTGCCTTGACCTTTGTAGAGCGGAGCTTGCTCCGCTGCTCTAGCGCGGGAGAATTTCAACAGCCCTGGAAACAAAAGGACGGGGTTCCTGCGCTCGCAGCAATGACGAGCAACGCCCAGCGACTACGTGTCGCATCCCCGCATCAAGCGTTCGCCCAGCGCCGCCTCGACCCGACGAAAGCCGATGCGCTCCTGCTCCAGCCGAAGGTTTGGCCGCATCCGGTTGTCGCGCAGATCATCGAACAGCGCGTGCTCTGCATTCGTCAACCGGGGCAAGTCGCGAACGAGTTGGTCTGGCTCGCTTCCCCAAAATAGTTCATGCGCCATCAGCGTGGCTCGATCCATCAGGAACGATTCAACGTGATCGAAACGATTGCGAAGCTGGTCGAGGATCGCGAACCCGTGCGTGTCGATGTCGCCCCAATAGTGGATGCTGCAGCGCCTGAGCCAATCGGCGTTTGCCAGCGACTCCCATCCATAGCCAGCGCCGAAGACGACAATCGACCGTGCAGCCAGCGGGAAGGCAAGGAAGTTCGTTTCGTTCTCGGTGACGAACACGTGCTGTATCGGTGCGGCCAGGTTGGCAAAACCGTGTGCATCGACCTCAATGTCAGGCACGCCTGCACCCGGCAGCAAAGCGATCCTTTCGTCGAGAACGCGAAATCGGATACGCGCGGGCCCCTTCAGAAATCCGTAGCGTGCAGCGAACTGATCCGCGCCGCTCCGATCCGCGTTGATGGCATCGGAAGGCAGTGCCAGGTCCAGCCACTGAGCCAGCACGCCGCGGTGGGCTTCGATGAACTTGGTATGGATGCCGGGAATATCTACCTGCCTGAGATAAACGCCAGGATGCGGATGATGCTGAAGCCAGTCGACCACAGCGAGCAGACGTTCCCAATCGTCGCTCAACTCGAGGGCGCGCAACGGCCGCCTGCCAAGCCAGGGGAGCACCGCGGGTTGCAGGGAACGGGTGAGCTTCAGCAGGTCGGTGAACCGTGCTGCGTCCCTGCGTTTGCCGATCATCGCCAGCGCACTGTCGAGGTCATCGATCCAGACGCACTGCGGCATGCGCTGCAGGCCCAGGACGCGGTGGTTCACTTCGCGCCATTCGATCCGGATGTGCGGCACGCAGATAAGCCCGGCTATCCAGGCACGCACGGCCTCGAAACGTGGGGCCAACTCCGGCGAGGTCGGCGCCTTCAACGCCAGGCGCAAGGGAAAGCGCGTCGCCTCATCGGCCAGGCAACGCAATAAATCCCCGCGCTCCCAGAGACGCTGCACCTGAGCCCGC
>JBBJNO010000042.1:1890-12365 GCA_037720875.1 Luteimonas sp.
AGCCCGCAGGTCACTTGCCTCCGTCCAGCTCATGGCGATAGCGCGGCCTTTTGGACGCGGTATTCCTCGATGGACAGGTTGCGCAGCATGGACGCGCTGCCGCCTTCGTTGTGCACGAAGCCGACGCTGGCGACGAACGGCTCGATGATGTGGATCTTCTGCAGCGGCGTGATGATCAGCAACTGCAGGTTGAGCTGCTTGAACAACCTGAGCCCGTACTGCGCCGATTCATCCGAACCGCGTCCAAACGCCTCGTCGATGACGACGAAGCGGAACGAGCGCGAACGCACCGCCCCCCATTCCAGCCCGAACTGGTAGGCCAGGCTGGCGGCGAGGATGGTGTAGGCGAGTTTCTCCTTCTGGCCACCGGACTTGCCGCCGGAGTCGGAGTAGTGCTCGTGCTCGCTGTCGTCCTCGCGCCAGCGCTCACTGGCGGCGAACAGGAACCAGTTGCGCACGTCGGTCACCTTGGTCGTCCAACGGCGGTCGAATTCTGACAGCCCGTCGCGGCCCCGGAAGCGGTCGATGATGGCCTTGACCTGCAGGAACTTGGCCTCCGAATACTGCGCATCGTCGGACCCCGTCAGCGAGCCTTCGGTGCAGGCGCGCAACTCGGCTTGAAAGTCCCGGATCTCGGCGTCGGGGCTGGGTTGCGACTCCAGCACGATGTACCGCCCGGTGTTGTAGTCGATCTGTGTCAACGATTCGTTGATGCGCCCGATGCGCTCCTTGATGGTCTCTCGCTCGCGGGCGAGTTGCGCGTTGAAGTTGGCGATCTCGTTGATCGCGTTGACGTTCAGCAGCTCCTTGAAGCGGGCCTCGAAACGCGGCAGGTCGTCGGCGTCCAGGCGCGCCAGCAATTCGCGGTACTCGGAAACGGCCTCCAGGCTCGCGTCAAACTCCGCGGTATCGAGCTTGTAGGCATCCTTGAACGCGGACATGGCCTTGATGATCTTCTCGGTCAGGCGTTCCATCCGCTTGGCCTCGGCGTCCATGCGCGCCTGCATGGCATCGCGCAGGTCGCGCTCGCGGTTGTCACAGGACTCGACCGAGAGCTGGTGTTCACCCAATGCTTCGGCGCGCAGGAAGTCCAGACGCGCGCGCACGTCGTCGAGGATGTCGGCAAGCAGGGCGGCTGTCTGATTGCGCAACGTATCGGCCGTATCGCGCCGGCTCTCGACACTGCCAAGCTCCTTGTCCAGGTCCGACAATGCGTCCTCGCTCACCTTGAGAGCGTTTTTTGCGGCATCGAGCTGCATGGCGAGCTCGCGCAAGGTGTCGCTGGCGGCTTCCAGGCGCGTCTTCTCGTCCTGCAGGCGCGCGATCTCGGCCGCACAGTGCCGCCAGTCGATATCGCGGAAACCGTCGAAGCCGTTGACCTCGGCCAGCGCGTCGGATTGTTGGCGCAGCTGCTCCTGACCGCGCTTCGCCTCGGCGATCCGTGCACCGGTCTCGCCCAGCTCGACTTCAAGCGCCCGTGCTTTTACCTCCAGCGCGCTGATCTTGGCGGTGTTGCTCCAGCCCAGCACGTAGCGGCTGCGGTCATCGAGCGGGCGGCGGTCGTCCTTCTCGTGACGCTCGCCCGGCGCCTTGGTCTGGCCGGCGGAAGTCAGTGCCCGGGTCTCGCGGCGAAATTGCTCCTGGGTGGCGCAACAGGCGTAATCGAAGCGGTGGCCGAGCTCGCGTTCCAGCCAGGGATAGAACGCCGAATCGGACTTGATGGCTAGCTTGCGGACCAGCGAATCGCGATGCCGCTGCGGCGACTCCGCCTGGCGCGGCCAGCGCACCCGGAAATACACCAGCCGTTTGCCCAGATGGGTGCGGTCCACCCATGCGGCCACGGCCGTGTAATGCGCATCGGGCACCAGCAGCGACAGTCCAAAGTTGTGCAGCACGCGTTCGGCGGCGCCTTCCCAATTACTTTCTTCCGCGCGCACCTGGATCAGCTCGCCGGCAAACGGCATGGCTTCCTCGTCGAACCCGAGCGCACTGCACAGCGCCGTGCGCATCGACACCTGCTCCCTGGGGATGTTGCTGCGCCTGGCCTTGAGGCTGGCGATTTCGCCGCCAAGCAGCTCGTGCTCGCGTTTGCCATCGCGCATCGTGACGCTGCATTCGGTGATGTCGTTCTGCAAGTCGGCTTGCTGCAATTCCAGTTGTTCGCGGCGTTGTGCCAATTGACTTCGCTGGCTGGCAAACGCGGCTTCGTCGCTGGCGGGTCTCTCGCCAACGACATCCAGCAGCGCCGCATAACGCTCCGCGCGCTGTTGGCGCCGCGTGCGTTCGCGCTCCAGCTCGCGAATCTCGGCGGCCAGCTGCTCGATCCTGTCGCCGCCTTGCTGGGCCACGGCGCGCTTGAGGCTGTCCACTTGCTGCCGCTGCCGGTCGCGCTGTTGCGCGTGCCGATCCTTGTTCGCTGCCAGACGCGCGTGGTCTTCGGCCAGAAGCTCCAGGCGGCGGTCGAGCAGCCCGAGCTTGAGCCCGGCGAAATAGGGCTTCAGCGAATCCCGGCAAACCCGCAGGCCGTCCAGTTCGGCAGCCTGTTCGCGATGCCGGCCGCAATCGGCGACCAGCGGCGTAAGCAGTTCCACCTGCCGCTTGGCCTTGAGCACGGCTTCGTGCGCGCGGCTGAGATCGTCGAAATGGCCGATCAGCGCCTGGATGCGCGGACCGATATCGAACGGTTCCAGCATGTGGCTGCGCACGAAATCGGTGAGATTGCCTACCGACTTCATCGACACCGTTTGATGGAACAGTTCCAGCGCCTGGTCGTTGTCGATGCCGAAACGGCGACGGAACCATGCGCCGTACTTCGGGAAGCTGTCCTCGACTTCCGCACCGAGGCCGCGCAGCCGCTTGCGCAACTGCACGATATCCGGGCCGAAATGGGCGAAGTCCGCGGCAATCGACAGTTCGCGCTCGGCGCCGGCATAAAAACGGGCCGGCTGTCCCTGCGCGTCCTTCATCCAGAACACCTGGGCCAGCGTGACAGTCTGGTCGTATCCGGCGTTGTGGAACACGCCCAGGATCACCGAGTAGCTGCCCTGGGCGCGCAAGGACACGGGTTTGGCAGCCCCTGTCACCTCGCTGCGCTCGGATTTGTAGTGCCCCAGCACGTAGGAACGCAGCGACCGCTCCTTGCTGTCGGCGCCGGCCGCCTTGTTGTAGGCAACGCGTTGCGCCGGAACCAGCAAGGTGGTGATCGCATCCACCAGGGTCGACTTTCCGGAGCCGATGTCGCCCGTCAGCAGGCCGTTCTTGCCGTCGAGATGCAACGCCCACACGCGGCCGTCGAACGTGCCCCAGTTGAGCACTTCCAGGCGTTTCAGGCGGAAACCCGATAGCGCGTCGTCGGCGATGAAATCCAGCCCCGGCATGCGCGGATCATTCATCCTGTTTGGCCCCCCCAGGCAGCGGCGCCCCGGCAAGTTGGGCGTGATAGCCGGCCAGGCGCGCATCGAAATCCGCCAGCCACTGGGCATCGACAAAGGCCTTGAGGATCCGTCGTACTTCAAAGTGCGCAGGACCGGTGGAGGCCTTCAAGCGACGCACGAAGCCGAGCTCGGCGACCTTGTTGACGTACGTCTCGATCTGGTCGATGAGCCTGGCTTCATTGCTGCCATCGGGCAGGAAGACCCGGATCATCTCCACGATCTCGTCGCGTGACAGCACCAAGCGCATCTCGCCGCCTAGCGCGTCGAATTCGGCGATCTTCTTGCGCAACAAGGCCAGCAGCAAGCTGACCGGAAACGACAATGGCCTGCGCGCAACCAGGCGGGGGAGTCTGCGGCCGGCATCATCCTCGTCCGCATCGGGCCGGCCACGAAGGAAGGCGTAACCCTCGGCCTCATCCAGCACCAGGTCCAGGCCCAGCACCGCAACAAAGTCCCGAACGCGTGCTTGCAAGTTGAGCAGCGCTCCCCAAAGACGTTCGTCTTCCTCGCGATAGATGACTCCCTTGAGCAGGGTGATCGCCAGCGCGGACAGGTCAACGGCGGGGGCGTCGGCGGGTTGCGGTTGGTGTTGCATGCTCATCTCACAAAAATCACCCGTGGCAGACGGGCACGCTTCGCTACCGGCGTCCCGTCCTGGCCGATGGTGTGCCATGCAATGAGTTCAGGCGTGTCCTCGTCGACCACGGTCTTGAACGATTCGCTGGCCAGGTGCAGATAGGCGACCAGTTCGGCCAGGCCCTGCTGCAAGGGTTGCATCGTGGTCAACTCGCGCAGCGTGACCTGCGAACGATCCTGCAAGGCATGACGGATATGGCCGGACAGTAGTGCGTGGTCGACGACCACCTGTGAATAGAGCGCGGCGGCATCCAGCTCGACATCGCCGGTTTCCAGCTCGATGTCCGCGATCAGCGGCTTTGCCGCAGCGGTATGCAGCGGTCGTTCAAATGGCAGCTCCAGCTCGGCACCCGGCTGGGCGATAACCATGATTTCACCCATTGGCGCGCTATCACGCACCGCCAGCGACTTGATCTCGATGGCGTGGAGGATGTCCATGATGCGGCGGTTTTCCAGCCAGGCCTGGTCATCCAGGAAACGCCGGAATTGCTGCGAGAGCTGCGCCACCGTGCGCTGGGTATGCTCGCCTGCCTCCAGCCAGTCGTAGTGCACACGCCGGGTACGGGCATCGGGCTTGAGGTCGGCGACCGGCGGCAGCGCCAGCACCCTTGCCAGTAGCTCGGTCAATTCATCCTGTCGCCGGCTCGACATCAGGAAGTCCCAGAACGCCCGGAAGCTGCGGCCCTGGTCGGAATCGGCAATCGCATCGCGCTCGCCCATGATCTGCTCCAGCAGCGCTCCCTTGGCGCCATCCCACAGCGCGATGCGTTCGCGCACGCGGCGATCGAGCTGGCGGAAATTGTGCTCCACCTCGCGGAAGTCGGTCAGCAGATCCCGCGCCAGTTGCATGAACTGCTGGAAGCGGTCCTTGAGCGCCGTGTCATCCAGCAACAGCGCATCCCCGGCCAGCACGCGGGCGATGTCGACATCGATCTCGTCGCGCCGCTTGTGCAACTCGGCAATGCGTTTGGCCGGGTCGGATTCGCTGCCGGCGGACATCTGCCTGAGCAGCTCGAACAAGGTCAGCAGGCGCGACTCCGTGCCCACGAAACTGCGGTCACCGAGCGAACCCAGCCAGGCAATGGCCTTCTCGGTCGCCGGCATCAAGTCGAACTGCGGCTCGTCCGAGCCCTGGCCATAGAACTTGCGCAGCCAGCCCCTTTCGGGGCTGGCCCAGTCATTGAGATAGTCCAACGCAGGCTTCGGGAAGGCGTCGTCACCCAGGCGCTCGCGCAACGCGTACAACTCGTCCGCCAGTGCCTCAGCCAGATCGGCGGCCGCCATGACCCGCACATTCGGCACCACGAACACACGGTGCAGGAAGCTCGCCACCAGCGGTGCATGATCCGAACGCAACAGCCGCCAGGCGGGGTGGTGAGTGCGCAGGGTGTCGAGGGTGGCGTAGTCGAGGGTCATGCCGCCGCGTCATCGAGGTGGAACCCGGCATCGACCCAGTGCGTGTCGAAGTCATCACCCACGCCCCAGCCCACGTTCTGGCCTTGTCGGCGGAGCATATCCAGACGAGCCAGGAAAGGATCGCGCCTGGGCTCCGGCAAGGCTTTCACGGACTTCAGTGCCTGCTCGAACATCCGTACCAGCGCATCGAAATAGCCCGGGTCACCCATCCCGCAATAACCGAGAAACACGAAGACTTCTTCGCAATAGAACACGGCCAGTTCGGCCAGGCCTTCCGCTTGCCCGACGGCCTTCTTGTAGTCGGAAATCGCTTTCTTGGCCTTGGCCACCGATATCGGTTTACGCGGGTCTTGCGGGCAGATCCAGCGCGAGATGGTGGCTTTGTACGGCTTGAGCACATCGTCGCCCAGTCCGAAGCGGGCATGCAGGAAGGTCTGGTTGTCCTTGCCGGCCGCGTACAGGTCATGCACCAGGCCAACGAGGCCGGCGCGGTCGAAGTCGGCGAGCTTGGCTCTCACGTCGCTCCAACTGGGCATATTGTTTTTGTTCGCCATTTCGCTTCGCTGCTCGTTCTTCTTCATTCAGTTCAGGCATCCGGACGTCGCCTGCCGCTATTGCTTGATGAGCCCTGCTTCAACGCAAGCGCGTTGCAGCTCCGTCACCATGGTCGGATGCAAGTACCCCATCCGCGGGCTGGGGGCCACCAGTCCGCCGGGCATCGGCGCCAAGGCGAACCAGGTGGAGGTGTAGTCGAGCACCACCGTGCCGAGGCCGAACTTGGTAGGCAGGTACAGGCCCGAGGCCATCCAGGCGTCGGGATTCTCCTGGCTGATGACGAATGCGCCCTTGCGCATTGGGGCGAGCTTCCTGGACGTGCCATAGGCGACACGTACTCGCGCCGGATTGCGCTTGTCCTCCACGGACAACACCAGTGCCGGGCGTGGTTTGGGCCATGGCTGGATGGAATCGACGTTCGGGAACTGGCACCAGACGATGTCGCCCGGCGCCGGCGCGTTGAAGTGATGGGTCACCTGTTACAGACCAGCGTTACAGCCCGGGCAGCAGCGTGCGCGTGGGCTTGTAGTCGTCCTGGTCCACCGTCTTGCGAATGTGCCTGATCATCGCCGTCGGTACCGGGCCGTCATCGGGCAGATAACCCGGCAGGACTTCCGCGCGCAGTCTGGACAGCGCCGTCTGCAGCACCTGCGTTTCGGAGTACCCCAGCAACCTGGCCATTTCGCGCAGCGTCTTGCGCGTCACCGTGTTGTAGGTGTCGCTGTCCTTGAACTTCAGGAGGAGGGAGTCGGTGGCCATGGGCGCGCCTCTTTGGTATATACCAAATATATACCGCACTCTGGCCGCAATCAATCGGTTGCTATGGACGGACTCGAGCATTTCGTCGGACGGATTGGCTTCGCGGGTTCGCCGGGCAACCCTCCCGCTTTTTAGCGGCGGGCAAGAGCGGTGAACCGCGTTAGCTGTTGCGAACATTGAAGCCTGCGTGTCCTGCGTCTCACCTGAAAAGCCCCAGCCGAGCAGGCTCGGCTCTACAAAGGCATGGACTACAGCTTGAAAGGCCCGTCTCTCGGCCGCATGGCATAATTCCCAGCTGTTTTGCTCATGGAACCACTCAATGAATCTGCTTGACCTTCTGATTTCACCTGCTTACGCCCAAGCTGCCGGCCAACCCGCCCCAAGCGGTCTCTTCGGTGGTGGCCTTCTAGGAATGCTCCCATTGGTCGCCCTGTTCGGCATCATGTATTTCCTGATGATCCGGCCGCAGATGAAGCGCGCCAAGGAGCATCGCGGCATGCTCGAGAAGCTGGTCAAGGGTGACGAAGTGATCACCAATGGCGGCATTGCCGGTACCGTGACCGACATCGGCGAGAACTTCATCTCGGTGGAGATCGCCGACAACGTGCGCATCCGCGTGCAGAAGGCTGCCATCGCCAACGTGCTGCCGAAAGGCACGCTGAAGTCCGCCTGATCCTTCCTCACTTTTAGGCGCGCGGTCACAACGATCGTGCGCGGTGGTTCTCCATGCTCGAATTCGCACGCTGGAAATACGTCGTCATCCTGATCGTGGTGCTGTTGAGCGTGCTGTATGCGCTGCCCAACATCTATCCGCAGGATCCTTCGGTGCAGGTCACCGCCAATCGGGGTATGACGATCGATGCCGCACTGCGGCAGCGAGCCCTGGCCGTGCTGAAAACTGCGGGCGTCACGCCGAAAGCGGTCGAGATCAGCAACGGCAACCTGCTGGTACGCACTTCCGGCACAGATGTCCAGACCAAGGCTGCGGACGCACTGTCCGCGGAGCTCGGCAACGGTTACGTGGTCGCGCTCAACCGCGCTTCGACCGTGCCGGACTGGTTGCGCTCAATCGGCGCCAAACCGATGCTGCTCGGCCTCGACCTGCAGGGCGGCGTGCATTTTCTGATGGAAGTCGATCGCAAGGCTGCGGTGGACAAGCGCTTCACGGCGTACACCGAAGACCTGCGTGTGCTGTTGCGTGACAACCGCGTGCGCTATGAGTCGGTTGAACGCCGTGGTGATGACGAAATCGTGGTGGTATTGGCGCCAGGCGCGGACGCGGCCAAAGCGCGCAGCGTGGTCGAGACCAACATGGTGTCGTCCAATGCGGGAACGCTCGGCGCAACGCCGGGGTTCTCCTACCAGACGCAGGGCAACACGATCACCGTGCGCGTCGCCGAAACCGAACTGGACAATCTCGCGGCGCAGGCGATCGACCAGAACATCGGCACGCTGCGCAACCGCATCAACGAGCTGGGCGTGGCCGAGCCGATCATCCAGCGCCAGGGCGCCGAGCGCGTGGTGGTGCAATTGCCAGGTGTACAAGACACGGCTCAGGCCAAGCGCATCCTCGGCGCCACCGCCACGCTGGAATATCGCGGCGTGGTCGAAGGCAATGCGTTCGAGGCCCAGCAAAGCGGCAATGTGCCGCCCGAGGCACGCATCTTTGAAAGCCAGGATCTGGGGCCGGACGGCAAGCCGCTGCCGGTGCTGCTGAACAAGCGTGTGATCACCTCGGGCGAGCAGTTGCAGGATGCGTCCTCGTTCTTCGATTCGCAGTCCGGCACGCCCGGCGTGCGCGTGCGCCTGAACAGCATCGGCGGCCAGCGCATGTTCGAGTACTCCAGCCAGAACATCGGCAAGCCGATGGCGGTGGTTTATATCGAACGCATCCCCGAAGTGAAGGTCATCGACGGCAGGGAAGTGCGCAGCATGCGCACCCGCGAGCAGGTCATCTCGGTCGCCACCATCCAGGGCACGCTCGGCCGCGATTTCCAGACCACCGGCCTGGACAGCATGAAGGAGGCCGCGGATCTGTCCTTGCTGCTGCGCGCCGGTGCGCTGGCAGCGCCGATGGACTTCGTCGAGCAACGCGTCGTCGGCCCCAGCCTTGGACGGGAGAACGTGGAGCGCGGCTTGACGGCTGTGTTGTTCTCATTCGGCTTCGCGCTGGTGTTCTTCCTTGTTTATTACCGCATGTTCGGCGTCATCACTTGCGTGGCGTTGCTGTTGAACCTGCTGATGGTGTTCGCCGTGATGTCGTATTTGGGGGCGACGCTGACATTGCCGGGGCTTGCGGGTATCGCCCTGACGGTAGGCATGTCGGTCGATGCCAACGTGCTGATCAACGAGCGAATACGCGAGGAGTTGCGCGCAGGCATGCCGCCGCAAACCGCGATCGCCACCGGTTACGAACGCGCTTCGGGCACCATCGCCGATGCCAACATCACCGCATTGCTGGCCGGCATCGCGCTGTTCGCGTTCGGCACCGGTCCGGTCAAGGGCTTCGCCGTATCGCTGATCGTCGGCATCCTCACTTCCATGTACACCGCCGTGTCGGTATCGCGCGGTGTGGCAACCCTGATCTACGGCCGTCGGCGCAAGCTGAAGTCGATTGCGATCTGAGCAGACAGACATGAAACCTTTCAATGTGTTTCCCTACGACAGCGCCTTCAACTTCATGCGCGCACGCTGGATCTCACTGATCATCGCGGCGGCGATCATGTTCGTCGCGATTGGGGCCATGGCCGTCAACAGCTTCAACTTCGGGCTCGACTTCACCGGCGGAACTTCGGTCGAACTGCGGTTCGACAAGCCGGTCGAGGTGGATGGCGTGCGCTCGCGTCTGGCCACCGCCGGGTACGGCAATGCGGTGGTGCAGAGATTCGGTTCGGGCAACGACCTGTTGATCCGGCTGCAGCCCAAGGCGGGCGAATCCCGCAGCGATACCAGCGAAACGGCCGATGCCGTGTTACGGGCAGCATCGACGCCCGACAATCCGGGGCAACGGCGGGGCAGCGGGTACGTGGGTCCGCAGGTCGGCAAGGAGCTGGCGACCAACGGCGTCTATGCGCTGTTGTTCGTGGTGATCGGTTTCCTGGCCTACATCACCTTCCGCTTCGAGTGGAAGTTCGCGGTGGCGGCGATCATCACCACGTTGCACGACGTGATCGTGGTGCTGGGCTGGTTCGCGTTGACCGGGCACGAATTCGACCTGACCGTGCTGGCCGGCGTGTTGTCGGTGATGGGCTATTCGATCAACGACACCATCGTGGTGTTCGATCGCGTCCGCGAGAATTTCCGCAGCGTCCGTGCACCACCGCTGGAAGTGCTCAACAAGTCGATCAACCAGACGTTGTCGCGCACGGTGATCACCTCGTTCGTGGCGTTCCTGACCGTGATCGCGCTGTACCTCTATGGCGGCGGCTCGCTCAAGGGCATGGCCGAGGCGCAGATGATCGGTATCGTCGTCGGCACGCTGTCGTCGATCTTCGTCGCCTGCCCATTGTTGTTGTGGCTGGGCGTCAGCAAGCAGGACCTGATGCCGAAGGCGCGCGACGAGGCGGCGCTGGCGCGGCGGCCGTAACCGGTCAGTGACCACGAAAAAAGGCCGCGTTGATCGCGGCCTTTTGTTTGGCTGTTTGTAGGAGCGGCTTCAGCCGCGAGCTCTTCATG
>JBBJNO010000043.1:0-420 GCA_037720875.1 Luteimonas sp.
TGATGCGGTTGTTGGTGGCGATGCGATACAGGGTTTCGCCACGTTGCACGGTGACCGTAGCGCCGTATTTCGGTTGCGAGACGACGCGTTGCATGGGACGCGCAGCGCCGCCCTGCCGCACGACTTCGCTGCTTCCGCAGGCCGCGAGCCACATCACGCACATCGACAAAACGAGCGTGCGCGACATGGCTGTCATCCGCCGTTCGCCTTCCAAACCAGGTAACCGATGCCCGCCAGCAGCAGCACCGTCGCCGCCCATCCGACTGGCTCGATATAGCGATGCAACGCCTTCTCCGCGCGCTCGCCGCCCAGGCGGATCGCCAGGGCGATCAGGAACACGCGCTTGCCGCGTCCTACCGCCATGCTGGCGAGGAACGGCAACATCGGTATGCCGACAATCCCGGAAGCCCATGTAAAGAT
>JBBJNO010000043.1:430-10162 GCA_037720875.1 Luteimonas sp.
AGATTTTCAGCGGAATCGGTGTGAACCCCGCCAGAACCAGCAGCCAGAACGCCTTCCACGGCGATTCGGCAGCCACCTGCCGCAGGTGCGAAACCTGCGCATCGATCTTATCGATCCAGCCCAACGACTCAAACAGCGGCTTGACCAGTTCGTAGGCGTAATGCCCGAGCAGGTAACCGAGCACGGCACCGAACAGCGATCCGATGAGACTCAGCGTCGCAAACCAGAACGCGCGCCTGGGCTGCGACAGGCACATCGGCGCCAGCATCACTTCCGGCGGCACCGGGAACACCACCGCTTCGGCAAAGCTCAAACCTGTGAGCAATGCCGGTGCCTTGGGATGGCGCGACCAGGCGAGTGCGCGTTCGTAAATCGGCCCGAAAATTTTCATGCAGCAATCGTTGTCATCGTCATCGTGCCCCTGCAAACACAGTGGAGAGCAAACAAGCTGTCCGCAAAAGTCGCAAAGGACGCGAAAGGAATGAAATCGCATGGCTCAACGCATTTCATTTTGCGTCCTTTGCGTCCTTTGCGGACAAAACTGCTATCAAACATGCAGGCCATGCTCAGTCGATCATGCCCGACAGCAACGGCACGAACACGACAGGCGCAAGGTTGGTCTCCTCGATGTTGCCATCGGCATCCTTGCGCAACTTGAGCAACGATTGCGATGTCGCCCCGCCGACGGGAGCCACCAGCGTGCCGCCCGCCGCAATCTGTTGCTTCAACGCATCGACCAGCGCAGGGGCACCGGCGGTGACCAGGATCGCATCGTAGGGCGCAAATTCGGGCCAGCCGATGCGGCCATCGTCGTGCTTGCTGCGCACGTTCAAGCCCAGCGAACGAAACCGTTTGCGCGCGTTGCGCAGCAATTCGCCGATGCGCTCGACCGTGTACACCTCCATGCCCAGCGCGGCGAGGATCGCACCCTGGTAGCCGGAACCGGTGCCGATTTCGAGCACTTTCTTCGGCATCGCGCCATCGATCACCGCTTCGGTCATCTTGGCGACCACCCACGGCTGCGAAATGGTCTGGCCGTGGCCGATCGGCAACGCGGTGTCTTCGTAAGCGCGCGTGGCCAGCGCTTCATCGACGAACAGATGCCGCGGCACCGTGCGGATGGCGTTGAGCACGCGCTCGTCGCGGATGCCGTGGTCGCGTAGCCGCTCGATCAGCCGGTCGCGCACGCGCTGGGAGGTCATGCCCATGCCGATGGCTTCGGGCTGCAGGCGCATCCGCGCAGTCATGCGACCTGCTCCAGTGTGTCGTGTTGCAGCGGATCAAACAACGGCAACTGATGTCCGCAAAGAACGTCAAGGACGCGAAAAAAAAACAGCCTGGATTCTCCTTCGCGTCTTTCGCGTCCTTCGCGGACATGAAAATTCATGGCGTTGTTCAGTGTCATCAGCCGATTCGCCCCGGCGATTGCAGGGACGCGGCCAGGCCACTGACCCAACTGGCGACATGTTCCAGCGCCTGGTAACGCGTGAGGTCGACATGGATCGGCGTGATCGAGATATTGCCGGTGCGGATCGCGTGGAAATCGGTGCCGGCGCCGGCGTCCTGCTCGCGCCCGGCTGGACCGATCCAGTAGACCTTGCGGCCGCGCGGATCCTGCGCCGGCACGCACGGTTCGGAGCGGTGGCGATTGCCGAGACGGGTGACTTCAAAGCCCGCAACTTCGTCCCACGGCCGATCCGGCACGTTGACATTGAGGATGGTGTCGGCAGGCAGCGGATCGGTCTTGAGCCGCGCGATGATTTCGACCACTGCGCGCGCTGCGGTCTCGAAATGCATGCCCTTATGATCGCCGGTGGCCAGCGACACCGCTACCGCAGGCAGGCCGAGGAAACGGCCTTCCATCGCCGCAGCGACAGTGCCGGAATAGATCACGTCGTCGCCGAGGTTGGCGAAGTTGTTGATGCCGGAGACGACGAGGTCGGGTTCGGCATCATCGATGCCGTCGAGCATGCCGGTCAGCGCCAGATGCACGCAATCGGTCGGCGTACCGGCGACCCGCCAGGTGAATTCATCCACACGCGCCACACGCACCGGCATGTCGAGCGTCAGCGAATTGCTGGCGCCGGAACGGTCGCGATCGGGCGCCACCACGCGCACCTCGTGCCCGGCGGCGCGCAGGCCATCGGCCAGGATGCGGATGCCGGGGGCCTCGACGCCGTCGTCGTTACTCACCAAAACGCGCATGGGACTCCTCGTGCAAGCCCGCATGATACCGAATGCTGATTGCCGGCCGGTGCGTTGCGTCGCGAAACTTGCGCATCACCGCGTTGCCGCTACATTCGACACCATGAACGGCAAACCCACCGACGATGACGCCGCGCTGTTCCGGTCCGCCATCGGCCAGGTGCGCGAATTGCCGGCCACACCCACGCCGCCGTCGAAGCCCAAACCCAGGCCACGCGCGAAGATGGCCGAGCGCGACGAATCCAATGCACGCGACGAGTTCCGTCATGCACTCGACGTTACGTTGCTGCAGGCGGGCGATCCGCTCGACTATCGCCGCGACGAAGTGCCCGCGCGCGTGCTGCGCCGTCTTCGGAATGGCGAATACGCGGCGCAGGAGGAACTGGACCTGCACCACACCGACGCACGCCAGGCCGAGGCGCTGCTGCGTGGATTTCTGGCGGAAGCACGAGCCGCCGGGCTGGGATGCGTGCGCATCGTGCACGGCAAGGGGCTGAATTCAGAGAGTGGCGCGCCGATCCTGAAGAACCTGGTGGACGGGATGCTGCGCAAACGCGCCGATGTGCTGGCCTTCCACTCCGCGCCGCCCGCGCAAGGCGGGACCGGGGCTGTGCTGGTGTTGCTGGCGAAACGCTGATCCTCGCCGTTGTAGGAGCGCACCTGGGCTCCCACGACCGCAGGAAGTCCCCGTGGGACAACGGCGGGAGCGCGCTTGCTGTTGTCAACGCGCCAAGTTCCCGCAACACCACGGTCGCGTACGTCCCCGGTGGCAACCCGAACGATATTTCGAGGATGTCGTCTTGCAGCCAACGCTGCGTCATCGCCGTAGGTCGCAAGCGCAGCGCGCGCCGTTCCTGCTTGAGGCCAGCCGCTTCGAGGCCCACGCGCAACTTCAGCGCGACCTCATCGGTCAGCGCGGCAAGCTCGCGGTCCCGGACATCGCCACTGCTCCGCAATTCACCCACGCCCCACAACGGCCCGCTGGGATGGATGTCGAAGGCGGCAAGCCGTTGCGCGAGTAACTCACTCCACGGTTCCGGCCCGAACACGCTGCGGCTGCCATCGAGCAGCCAGACCTCGCCTTCAAGGCCACAATCCCACGATCCATGCGCAACGCGCGATGCCAGCACCTGGTTGAACAATTCCGAACGTGCCGCCGACAGCAGCATCGTGCGCTGCTCACGACGCATGCGGCGGCCGTTGAACATCGCCAGTGCGTTGCCGATGTTGCCGCCATCGCGGCCGAAGCGCTGCTCGCCGAAGTAATTAGGAACGCCGCGTTCCGCGATGGCCTGCAATCGTTGTTCGATCGCATCCCGATTGCCCTGCACATCGCGCAAGGTCAGCGCGAAACGATTTCCCGCCAGCGCGCCGCGCGGCAACTTCTTGGCGTGCCATTCCGATTTGATGACGCGTAACGCATCGGACTGCAGCGAAGCGATGTCGGGCGCGACCCGCTTCGGCAAATGCACGCTGATCCGTTGCCGCGTGACGGCGTGGCGATCCTTCAAGCCGGCATAACCGATGGCTGCTTCGGTGACGCCGGCCCAGGCTGCAATCTGCTTGGCGGCGAACGCGGTGTTCATGCCGCGCTTCTCGATCGTCAGCAGCAGGTGTTCGCCGCTGCCGCTGGCCTCGAAACCGCCGACCTCCTCGACGATGAAGTCCTCGGGCACCGCGCGGAACTTCGCGTCAAGGACGGGCGAGCCGTGTGCGTGCGGCAGCGGGCCGCTCATGTTTTCAAGAGCAGGCAGATCGCCTGCGCGGCAATGCCTTCGCCACGGCCGGTGAAGCCCAGACGCTCGCTGGTGGTGGCCTTGATGCTGATCTGGTCGATGCCAATGTCGAGGTCGTCCGCGAGCAATCCTCGCATCGCGTCCGCATGTGGACCAACTTTTGGTTGCTCGCAAACGACGGTGATGTCGGCGTTGCCGATGCGCCAGCCACGCTCGCCGATCAGCATGTTGCAATGACGCAGGAATTGGCGGCTGTCGGCGTCTTTCCAGCGCGGATCGGAGGGTGGAAAGTGCTTGCCGATATCGCCCAGCGCCAGCGCGCCGAGCATGGCGTCACACAGCGCATGGATCACGACGTCGCCATCGCTGTGCGCGACGACGCCGCGATCGTGCCGTACGCGCACGCCGCCGAGCATGACGTGGTCGCCCTCGCCGAACGCATGCACGTCGAAGCCGTGGCCGATGTGGAATGAGGAGTTGCTGGACATCAGGCGTTCCTGCTTATGTTTTTTGTTCGTCATTCCCGCGAAGGCGGGAATCCAGCGACTTGTTGCTGTTTGTGAAATTGATGCGAAAAGCCCAAAGTCACTGGATTCCCGCCTTTGCGGGAATGACGATGCAATCTCTTCGCCTTTTCATATCCTGCCTGCCAAAACGAACGCGAATCGCTGAAGATCCGCCGCCGTGGTGATCTTGAAATTGTCGTCTGCACCTTCGATCAACAACGGGCGCAGTCCCTGGCGTTCCATCGCCATCGCTTCATCGGTCACGACCACGCCGGCATCGCGCGCCGACTCGAGCGCGCGCGTCAGCTGCAGGCGGCGGAACAGTTGCGGGGTGAATGCGCGCCACAGGCGTTCGCGCGGCTCGGTCGCATCGATGCCGCCATCGTCGCCCGCGCGCTTGAGCGTATCGCGCACCGGCGACGCCAGGATTGCGCCCACCGGATCATTGCGGCCGCGTTCGAGTAGTTGATCGAGGTCGTCGAGGCACAGATTTGGGCGCGCTGCATCATGGATCAGTACGAAGTCGTCGATGCGCACACTTTCGGGCAGCGCGGCTAATCCGGCCAGAACTGAATCGGCGCGTTCATCGCCACCGATGCAGGTGATGACGGCTTTGTCGGCGAATGAATTCCAACCCGGCCAGTGCGCATCGTCCTCGGCGAGCACGACGACTGCGCCCTCCACCGTGGGATGCGCGAGCAATGCGCGCAGTGTGTGCTCGATCAATGGTTCGCCGGCAACTTCGAGATATTGCTTCGGCATATCGCCGCCAAAGCGTGCGCCGCGACCGGCCGCCGGAATGACTGCCCAAGTCATCCCGTCGCCTCTATGCCCGTCATCCCAGCGAAAGCTGGGATCCATTTTGCTTTTCCATTGTCAGAAGAGAATAAAAGCAGGGTCAAAGGCAAGATCAAAATGGATCCCAGCTTTCGCTGGGATGACGAGTGGAGAGAATCGACGACACACACTGTCATTGCTCGTCCAGCGACGTTGCATCATCCACCGGAACCGCCGGCTCCGGCTCGACCACGCGGTAAAACGTCTCGCCCGGCTTGATCATGCCAAGCTCGCTGCGTGCGCGCTCTTCCACGGCTTTCTCACCGGATTTCAAGTCCTCGACTTCCGCAGTCAACGCTTCATTGCGCTGCTTGAAACCGCTGTTCTCGCGCGCCTGTTGATGCACCTGCTGCTGCAACGCCTGCACCTCGCCCTGCCCGCCGCCGCCGAACCACAAGCGGTATTGCAGCCAGGCCAGCAGCGCGACCAGTACCAGCACCAGAATGCCGAGGACGCGCATCACCCGGGTTAGCGCTTCAACGACATGAAGGCGTTGCGACCTACGTACTTCGCGGCGCTGCCCGGATTCAACTGGGCAATTTCCTCTTCGATGCGCAGCAGCCGGTTGTACTTGGCCACGCGGTCGCTGCGGCACAGCGAGCCGGTCTTGATCTGCGTGGCAGTCGTGGCGACGGCGATGTCGGCGATGGTGGTGTCCTCGGTTTCGCCGGAGCGATGCGACACGACGGCCGCGTAACCGGCGGCATCGGCCATCGCGATGGCTTCGAGGGTTTCGGTCAGGGTGCCGATCTGGTTGACCTTGATCAGGATCGCATTGGCGACGTGCTTGTCGATGCCTTCGCGGAAGATTTTCGGGTTGGTGACGAACAGGTCGTCGCCGACCAATTGCACCTTGTTGCCGATGCGATCGGTGAGCAGCTTCCAGCCCGCCCAGTCGCCCTCGTCCATGCCGTCCTCGATAGTGACGATCGGATACTGCGCGGCCCAGTTGGCGAGGAAATCGACAAACTGCTCGCTGGTCAGGCGCTTGCCTTCGCCGGTGAGGTGGTACTTGCCGTTGTCGAAGAATTCGCTGGCGGCGACGTCGAGACCGAGCAGCACATCCTCGCCCGCGGCGTAACCGGCCTTGCCGATCGCTTCGAGGATGGTTTCGAGGGCTTCCTCGTTGCTGCGCAGGTCCGGCGCGAAACCGCCTTCGTCGCCGACGGCCGTGCTCAGGCCGCGCCCCTTCAACACCGACTTGAGTGCGTGGAAGATTTCGGTGCCGGCGCGCAGCGATTCGGCGAAGGTGTCGAAACCGACCGGCAGCACCATGAATTCCTGCATGTCGACGTTGTTGTCGGCATGCGCGCCGCCATTGATGATGTTCATCATCGGCACCGGCAGCGAAATGTTTTCACTGCCATTGGCGAGGTGTTGCCACAGCGGCTGTTTCTTCGATGCCGCGACGGCGTGCGCGTTGGCCAGCGACACGCCGAGCAAGGCATTGGCGCCGAGGCGGCCCTTGTTCTCGGTGCCGTCGAGGTCGATCAGGCGCTTGTCGAGTCCGGCCTGGTCGCCAGCGTTGAAACCGGTCAGCGCCTGCGCGATCGCGCCGTTGACGTTGGCGACGGCTTTCAGCACACCCTTGCCGCCGTAGCGGGTCTTGTCGCCATCACGCAGTTCGACGGCTTCCTTCGAGCCGGTGGATGCACCGGACGGCACCATCGCGCGGCCGAAGCTGCCATCACTGAGCGTGACTTCTGCTTCCAAAGTCGGATTGCCGCGGCTGTCGAGGATTTCGCGGGCGTGGATTTTTGCAATCTTGGTCATTGGTCTTGAGCTTGAGTGGATAGTCGTAGGGCGGGTCTTGACCCGCCGTCGTGGTGTGTGGAGTTTCGGTATGGCGGGTCGAGACCCGCCCTACGATTCCAGAAACCCGTTTTTCTTGGTGACGCGGTCGATCTCCAGCAGCGTCTCCAGCAACGCCCGCATCTTCGCCAACGGCCACGCATTCGGCCCATCACTCAACGCCTTCTCCGGATCCGGATGCGTTTCCATGAACAGGCCGCTGACGCCGACGGCCACCGCAGCCCGCGACAACACCGGTACGAACTCGCGCTGACCGCCCGAAGACCCACCCTGCCCGCCCGGCAACTGCACCGAATGCGTCGCATCGAACACCACCGGGCAACCGGTGTCGCGCATGACGCTGAGCGAACGCATGTCACTGACCAGGTTGTTGTAGCCGAAGCTCGCGCCGCGCTCGCAGACCATGATCTGCTGGTTGCCGGTGGCCCTGGCCTTGTCGACGACGGGTTTCATTTCCCACGGCGACAGGAACTGGCCCTTCTTGATGTTGACCGGCTTGCCGGCCGCGCACGCCTTGGTGATGAAGTCGGTCTGGCGACACAGGAATGCCGGCGTCTGCAACACATCGACGACGGAGGCGACTTCATCCATCGGCGTGTATTCGTGCACATCGGTCAGCAACGGCACATGCAATTGCCGCTTCACTTCCGATAGCACGCGCAGGCCTTCCTCCATCCCCGGGCCGCGGAAACTGCTGCCGGACGTGCGGTTGGCCTTGTCGAAACTCGACTTGAAGATGAAGTTGATGCCGAGGGAGGACGTGATGTCCTTCAACTGGCCGGCGACATCGACTTGCAACTGCTCGGACTCGACCACGCAGGGGCCGGCGATGAGGAAGAAGGGTTGGTCGAGGCCGATCTTGAAACCACAGAGGTTCATGCAAAGCTCCCGCTTGCCGTCATCCCAGCGACTACGCGAAGCGCGAACTGCGAAGCCGGGCCGTAGGCCGAGCCGTTAGCGGCGAGTAAAGCTGGGAACCATTTTGACGTTGGTTTCGGGAGCAAGATCAAGATGGATTCCTGCTTTCGCAGGAATGACGGGTTTGAACTCACGCCGACGCCTCCTTCAACAACCGCCCACCCGCCTTCTGCTCGCGCGCGGCGCGGATGAAACCGACGAACAACGGATGCCCGGTCCGCGGCGTCGACAAAAATTCCGGATGCGCCTGGCAGGCGATGAACCAGGGATGGTTCGGCAGCTCGACCATCTCCACCAGCAGGTCGTCCATCGACTTGGCCGAGATCACCAGGCCCGCCTCTTCCAGTTGCGTGCGATAGCGATTGTTGAATTCGTAACGATGGCGATGGCGTTCGCCGACCACCTCCTTGCCATACAACTCGCGCGCCTTGGTGCCGGGTTTGATCCGCGCTTCCTGCAGGCCCAGCCGCATGGTGCCGCCGAGGTCGCTGGTTTCGCTGCGCTGTTCGACTTCACCGGTTTGCGTGCGCCACTCGGTGATCAGGCCGATCACCGGATGCGGCGTCTGCCGGTCGTTCTCGGTGCTGTTGGCGCCCTCGAGACCCGCGAGATTGCGCGCCACGTCCACCACCGCGGCCTGCATGCCGTAGCAGATGCCGAAATACGGCACACCTTGTTCGCGCGCGTATTGCGCGGTCAACACCTTGCCTTCAAAACCGCGATCGCCGAAACCGCCCGGCACCAGGATGCCGTTGACGTCCGCAAGCGCCTTCGCCGCGCCCTCGCGTTCGACATCCTGCGATTCCAGCCATTTGAGGTTCACCCGCGTGCGCTGGCGGATGCCGCCGTGCTTGAGCGCCTCGGCCACGGATTTATAGGCATCCTTGTGGTCGATGTATTTGCCGACGACGGCGATGGTCACTTCGTCGATCGGATGCTCGCCGGCATCGACCACGTCTAACCACTGCGACAAATCGGCGTGCGGCGCGGCCTTGCTGTCCAGGCGCAACTGATCGACCACGATCTGGTCCAGGCTCTGCGCGTGCAGCCACATCGGGATCTTGTTGATGTTGTCGAGATCGACCGCCGAGATGACGGCCTTTTCCGGCACGTTGGTGAACAGCGCGATCTTGCGGCGCTCGCTGTCCGGCAGCGGTTGTTCGCTGCGGCACAACAGCACGTCCGGCTGGATACCGATCGAACGCAGCTCCTTGACCGAGTGCTGGGTCGGCTTGGTCTTCAGTTCGCCGGCGGCGGCGATGTACGGCACCAGCGTCAGGTGGATGAAGACGGCCTTGTCCGCGCCGCGTTCGGTGCGGATCTGGCGGATGGCCTCGAGGAATGGCAGCGATTCGATGTCGCCGACGGTACCGCCGATTTCCACCAGCGCCACGTCGTAACCTTCGGTCGCGATGTCGATACGGCGCTTGATCTCATCGGTGATGTGCGGGATCACCTGCACGGTACCGCCGAGGTAATCGCCGCGGCGTTCCTTGCGGATCACGGCCTCGTAGATCTTGCCGGTGGTGATCGAGTTGTTGCCGGTCAGGCGGGTGTTGACGAAGCGTTCGTAGTGGCCGAGGTCGAGGTCGGTCTCGGCGCCGTCGTCGGTGACGTAGACCTCGCCGTGCTGGAACGGGCTCATGGTGCCCGGATCGACGTTGATGTAGGGATCGAGCTTCATCATCGTGACGCGCAGGCCGCGCGCTTCGAGGATG
>JBBJNO010000043.1:10172-12265 GCA_037720875.1 Luteimonas sp.
AGCGAAGCGGCCGCGATGCCCTTCCCGAGGGAAGACACCACGCCGCCGGTGACAAAGATCAGGGGAGTCATGAGATCAGCGGGCTGCTGGAAAGCCACATTCTAATGGCTGGGTGGGGTTCGGGCGAGCCTGGGGTTCGTGGAGAGCGCCTGTGAAGCACGGAGGCTGCCCGGTGCGGCTGATCGCGCACCCGGCCCTCCACAAAAGCGAACGCCCCGGGATGGCGGGGCATTCTCGAACTTCAGACGTGATGGTTTACGGGGTCTTGCTGCCCCGAAGGGTCTTGCTGCCCCGAACTTCGTCTTCGTCATCGTCGTCATCGTCATCGTTGGTACTGGTCTTCGACTGGGTCGAATCGGTGCTTTTCAAAATACCGCTCGTGGAAGTAGCCGTTTCGTTGGCGTCTTCCGCGTCCTTCGCCATTTCTGCAGCTTCAGCCGCGCGGTCGGCGGCGCTGCGCGCTGTGGCGGCGGCCTTGTCTGCCGCTATTTCCGCGTTACCGTCCATCTCATCCGCCGCTTCACGTGCGGCCTGTGCGGAGGCCTCGGCTTCTTTGGCGGCCTGTTCGGCTTTCTCGGCATTGGTCTGCGACTGAGGGCCTGCGAACGCGTACGGCAGCGCGAGAGCGGCGGCGATGGCAACGGCCAGAACAGGTATGCGATTGCGCATGGTGATGGCTCCTGATGGTTGAGGGAGCAGACACGTCGCTCCCTCTGCGACACACCGAAGTTATCTTGTAGCCCCGCCACACAGCGTGAACAACAAGGTTTTAACCTCATCGCGACGGTAATCTATGGCGTTGACGGATCGACCATTGGTCGTTTCGCATGCTGAGTTCGCCTCCACAACATTCGTACCCCCGCAACAGAGCCCCGACACCCTCATGAGCACACGCTACAACGCTGCCGACATCGAAGTCCTCTCCGGCCTTGACCCGGTCAAACGCCGGCCGGGCATGTACACCGACACCACGCGGCCCAATCATCTGGCGCAGGAAGTCGTTGACAACGCCGTCGATGAGGCGCTGGCCGGGCACGCCCGCCAGATCGACGTCGTGCTGCACACCGATGGTAGCTGCGAGGTATCCGACGATGGCCGCGGGATGCCGGTCGACCTGCATCCGGAGGAAAAAATACCCGGCGTCGAATTGATCCTGACCCGGCTGCATGCAGGCGGCAAGTTCAACAACAGGAACTACACCTTCAGCGGCGGCCTGCACGGGGTCGGCGTCAGCGTCGTCAATGCGTTGTCGAACAAGCTCGATGTCTTCATCAAGCGCGATGGCAACGAATACCGGATGCAGTTTGAGAATGGCGATCGCGTGTCCACACTGGATGTCGTCGGCAGCGTCGGCAAGAAGAACACCGGCACGCGCCTGCGCTTCTGGCCCGACCAGAAGTATTTCGATACCCCAAAATTCAACCTGCGCGCACTCAAACACCTGTTGCGCGCCAAGGCGGTGTTGTGCCCCGGCCTGACGGTGACCTTGCTTGATGTGGCCAGCGGCGAGCGCGAGCAGTGGCACTACGAAGATGGTCTGCGCGATTACCTGAAGGGTGAGCTGACCGAACGCGAACTGCTGCCTCCTGAACTCTTCATCGGATCATTGAAGAAGGACACCGAGATCGTCGACTGGGCAGTGGCCTGGGTCGCGGATTTCGATCAACGCGCAAGCGAACTGGTGCAGGAAAGCTACGTCAACTTGATCCCGACCGCGCAGCACGGCACCCATGTCAACGGCCTGCGCACCGGTTTCACCGATGCGCTGCGCGAGTTCTGCGATTTCCGCAATCTGCTGCCGCGCGGCATCAAGCTGGCCCCGGAAGATGTCTGGGATCGCGTCGCCTACGTGCTCAGCATCAAGATGACCGACCCGCAGTTCAGCGGCCAGACCAAGGAGCGTTTGAGTTCGCGCCAGGCCGCGGGCTTCGTCGAAGGGGCAGCGCACGATGCGTTCTCGCTGTGGCTCAACCAGCACACCGCGCTCGGCGAGCGCATCGCACAACTCGCGATCGAACGCGCCAGCCTCCGCCTGAAGCCCGAGAAGCAGATCGTCCGCAAGAAAGTCACGCAGGGCCCTGCACTGCCCGGCA
>JBBJNO010000044.1:0-12229 GCA_037720875.1 Luteimonas sp.
CGCAGGCCTGGGCTTCGCCTTCCTCTGCGGCCTGCTCGGCGACCTGACCATCGGTGGCCTGCTCGGCGAGCAGGCGCTGCGGCTGGTGGTGATGGCCTTCATCCTCGACCGCTTTCGCGCGCGGCTGCGGTTTTTTCCGCTGTCGCAGCAATCGCTGGCGATCGGCGGCCTGTTGCTCAACGACCGCATCGTCAGCGCGGCGCTGCATCTCGCGCTTGGCCAGCCGCAGCTGCCGCCGTCGTTCTGGTGGGCGCCCCTGGTCGGACTATGCTTGTGGGCGCCGCTGTTCCTGGTGCTCGATGCGCTGCGGCTCGGCCGCCGTCGGGCGGATTGATCGCAGATGCGTGTGCACCGCCACCAACTGAAGAACCTCGCCGCGGAAGCCGACCAGTTCCGCCGCCGCGCCGCGCTCGGTTTCCTGGGGGTGCTGCTGGCGCTGGGCGGGCTGGTGCTGTGGTATTTCAAGCTGCAGGTCATCGACCACGCCAAGTACGTCACGCAGTCGGAAGCCAATCGCATCAAGCCGCGCCCGATCGTGCCCGGCCGTGGCCTCATCTATGACCGCAAGGGCCGCATCCTGGCCGACAACGTGCCGGCGTACCGGCTGGATGTGGTGCCCGACCAGGCCGGCGATCCGGCGCGGCTCATCGAAAAACTCGGCGGCATCATCGCCCTGTCGCCCGGGGAGATCGCGGATTTCGAGGACCAGCGCCGGGCCAGCCGCGGCTTCCGCGCGATCACGCTCAAGCTCAAGGTCAGCGACGAGGAAGCCGCGCGCTTCGCCGTGGACCGCTGGCGCTATCCCGGCGTGGAGCTGGTGCCGTACCTGAGCCGCGTGTATCCGCACGGCGACCTGTTCGCGCATGTGATCGGCTACGTCGGCCGCATCGACAAGAAGGACCTGGAAAAAAGCGGCGTCGAGAACTCGCCGTTCTCGCACACCGGCAAGACCGGGCTCGAGCGCTACTACGAGTCGTCGCTGCGCGGCGAGATCGGCTTCGAGCGCATCGAGACCAACGTCAATGGCCGCGCCTTGCGCACCTTGGGCACGGATCCGGCCACGCCGGGCACCGACCTGCGCCTGAGCGTCGACCTCGACCTGCAGCAGGCCATGGCCGATGCCTTCGGCGAGTTCGAGGGCGCGGCGGTGGCGATGGACCCGCGCAGCGGCGAGATCCTGGCCATGGTCAGCCTGCCCAGCTACGACGCCAACCTGTTCGTCAACGGCATCTCCCATGCCGACTACCAGGCGCTCAACAGCAACCCGTCGCGGCCGCAGTTCAACCGGCTGGTGCTGGGCGGGGTCGCGCCGGGGTCGACGCTGAAGCCGTTGCTGGCGCTGGCCGGACTGGACAGCGGCACGCGTCGGCCCGAGGACAAGACACTGTCGACCGGCATGTTCCGCCTGCCCGGACAGCGCGGCCGCGGCTGGGGCGACTCGCATGCGCACGGCCACGGCTGGACCGATGCGCGCAAGTCGATCGCCGATTCGGTCAACACCTATTACTACCGGTTGACGCAGGACATGGGCGTGGCGAAATTCGACGCGTACATGACCAAGTACGGGTTTGGCGCGCCGACCGGCATCGATCTCATCGGCGAGATCGACGGCATCCTGCCGTCGCCGCAATCGAAATTGCGGCTCACCAAGGAACGCTGGTACCCCGGCGATCTGGTCAATGCCAGCATCGGCCAGGGCAGCTGGAAAGTGACGCCCTTGCAGCTGGCGCGCGGCACCGCGGCGCTGGCCGACCACGGCCTGCTGCGGCGCCCGCACCTGGTCGCGCAGAAGCGCAACGGGTTCAACGCCGCCTGGGAATCCCTGCCGCAGCCCGCGCCCGTGTCGATCACCTCCAGCCCCGCCAACCTGCTGGTGGTGCAGGAGGGCATGCAGATGACCGTGCATGGCCCCGGCGGCACCGCGCGCGCGATCAGCGTCGGCGCGCCGTACCGCATGGGTGGCAAGACCGGCACCGCGCAGGTCGTCAACCGGCGCGGCAATACGCGCGCCAATCCCCGGTCGCTGCCGCTGCACCAACGCCATCGCGCGCTGTTCATCGGCTACGCGCCGGCCGAGAACCCGACCATCGCGGTCGCGGTGATGGTGGAAGGCGGCGGCTTCGGCAGCAGCACCGCCGCGCCGATCGCGCGCAAGGTGTTCGATGCGTGGTTGCTGGGCAAGATGCCGGAGCCCGATGCCAGTGCGATCGAAGTCGCGCCGCTGGCTGCAGGGCCGGGACTCGGGAATTGGGAGTCGGGAGTCGGAAGCGCGGGTGCAGTCAATGCGGGACTCGGGACTCGGGCCCCGGGCCCCGGGAAGAGCGTCAAGCCGTCCGCAAAGGACGCGAAGGACGCAAAGAAAAACAAAGCGATTGTTGTAGAACCCTTGGCGTCCTTGGCGTCCCTGGCGTCATTTGCGGACAACGCTACCGGCTCTTCCCGAGTCCTGAGTCCCGAGTCCCGAGTCCCGACCCCATGAACACGATCCTGCGCTGGCTGGTCGAACTGGTCACGCGGATGGTGCGCACGCTCGACTGGTCGTTGTGCGCGGCGCTGGCCGCATTGATGGCCATCAGCCTGGTGGTGCTGTACAGCGCCGGCAACGAAAGTCCGCGCCTGGTGCTGGCCCAGGGCGCGCGTTTTGCGGTTGGCCTGGTCGCGATGTGGGGACTGTCGCGGCTCAAGCCCACGCGGCTGCGCGGCTGGACGCCGTGGATCTACGCCCTCTCGATCATGCCGTTGCTGCTGGTGCTGCTGATCGGCACCGGCAAGCACGGCCGGCACTGGATCGATCTGGGCGTGTTCTTCTTCCAGCCGTCGGAAATGCTCAAGCTCAGCCTGCCGATGATGCTGGCGTGGTACCTGCATCGCGAGCCGTTGCCGCCGCGATTCGGCGTGGTGTTGATCGCCCTTTCGACAATCGCGATCCCGACGTTGCTGATCCTGCTGCAACCCGATTTCGGCACCGGCATGCTGGTCGCGGCCAGCGGCGTATTCGCGGTGTTCCTGGCCGGGCTCTCATGGTGGTGGTTCGGCGTTGCGGCGCTCGGCGTGGCCGCGGCTGCGCCGGTGGCGTGGTTCTGGCTGCTGCGGCCTTATCAGAAGGACCGCGTGCTGACCTTCCTCAACCCCGAGTCCGACCCCCTGGGCACCGGCTGGAACATCATCCAGTCGAAGATCGCGGTCGGTTCCGGCGGCTGGTTCGGCAAGGGCTGGGGGCAGGGCTCGCAATCGCACCTGGACTACCTGCCCGAGCACACCACCGATTTCATCTTTGCGGTGTTGAGCGAGGAATTCGGCTGGCTCGGTGTCACGGTCGTGCTGGGCCTGTACCTGTTCGTGATCGGCCGTTGCCTGTGGATCGCATCGGAAGCCCGCGACACGTATTCGCGCCTGCTGGCCGGTGCGTTGGGACTGGCGTTCTTCGTCTACGTGATCGTCAATGGCGGGATGATTTCCGGCTTGCTGCCGGTGGTCGGCGTGCCGATGCCGCTGCTGAGTTACGGCGGCACCTCGGCGGTGGCGCTGCTGGCCGGCATGGGCATGGTGATGGCGGTGAATGCGCATCGGCCGATGCATGTGCGGTAGCGCGGCTTTTTGATCTTTGTAGAGAGGAGCTTGCTCCTCTGCTTTTTTGCACCTGATTCGCTTTTTTGTAGGAGCGGCTTCAGCCGCGAGCTCTTCGACAAGCTCGAGGCTGAAAAAGCTCGAGGCTGAAAAAGCGCGCGGCTGAAAAAGCGCGCGGCTGAAGCCGCTCCCACGAAGGGCAAAGCCAGCTCGGCAAGCACCGCTTCACACAAGAAAAATTCCTGCACACTGTCTGAACAACCCGCGTGGGCACGGCCAAAATCACGTGCTACCCTCGCGCCGATGATCCGACGCGCCCTTGCTTGCCTGTTGCCGATTGCCCTCGTCGCCTGTGCGACGCAGGCACCGCCTGCTGCACCCACGACACCGGCACCTGCGCCGCAACCGGTGCCCCCTCCGGTGTCCGTGACGCCGACACCAGTCGGCGACATCGCCATCGCACGCGGCGACTTCGCACGCGAAACCGCGGCCAAGTACGGCCTCGACGCCAATGCGATCGAAGCGACGCTGGCACGCGCGCAGATCCGCGACGGCATCATCGCCGCGATGGCGCGTCCGGCCGAAGGCAAGCCGTGGCGTGACTACCGGCCGATCTTCATCACCCCCGCACGCATCGACGGCGGTCGCGCCTTCCTCGCCACGCATCGCGATGCACTGACACGTGCCGAAGCCAAATACGGCGTGCCGGCGGAGATCATCGTTGCCATCATTGGCGTGGAAACCAGCTACGGCGGCATCAAGGGCAGCTATCCGGTGGTCGATGCGTTGTACACGCTCGGCTTCCGCTACCCGCGCACCAACGAACCTGCAAAAGTGCCGCGCGAGAATGCGCGCGAAGCGTTCTTCCGCGACGAACTCGGCCAGATGTTCGTGCTTGGTCGCGAGGCCAACATGGACATCGACGCGCTGCAGGGCAGTTACGCCGGCGCGATGGGCTGGGGCCAGTTCATGCCGTCGAGTTATCGGCAGTACGCGGTCGATGGCGATGGCGACGGCAAGCGCGACCTGATCAACGATCTCGACGACGTATTCCCGTCGATCGCCAACTATTTCATCGGCCGCGGCAAGTGGATACGTGGCGGGCCGGTCATGGTGCGTGCGATGCGCGATGCCAGCGCCGCCGAGTTCAACGCCGAGACCATCGATCCCGTGCATACGCTGGCCGATCTCGCCGCGAAGGGCTACCGCCCGTCGCAAGCGGTCGCGCCCGGCGAACGCGCGACGGTGATCAAGCTCGACGGTATCAACGGGCCCGAGTACTGGATGGTGTTCCGCAATTTCCAGGCGATCACCAAGTACAACTCCTCGCGCCTGTACGCGACGGCGGTGTATCAGTTGTCGCGGGCGATCGCCGGCAAGGACGTCCCCGGCGCATGAAGGTCGTCGCGCTCGCTGCGCTGATCCTCGCCCTCGCCGCCTGCAGCGGCACTCCGAAGAAGTCTCCACCGCCGAAGGCAACCCATGTCGGCAAGGCAGCGGCTGCGGTTTCAAAGACTGCGTCGAACGATGCGCGTCGTTCGCCTTATGCCCCAGCGCAGGAAGACCTGAGCAAGCGCGGCGACTACGTGGCCGAAGGCCTGTACGCGCCGCATGTGCGCGACGGCGCGCCCAGCGCGGATCCGCAGGTCGACTTGATTCCCGAGCTGCAGCCAAGGACCGAGGCGCGCTCGCGCTACGGTAATCGTCCGTACAAGGTGCTGGGCACGCCGTATACGGTGATGAACGACGACGACGTACGCAATTATTCCGAAACCGGCATGGCCTCCTGGTATGGCGCCAAGTTCCACGGCCGCCGCACGTCGTCGCTGGAGGTGTACGACATGTACACGTTCAGCGGCGCGCACAAGACGCTGCCGTTGCCCAGCTACGTGCGCGTCACCAACCTCGGCAACGGCAGGTCGCTGGTCGTGCGCGTCAACGACCGCGGCCCGTTTCATCCCGGCCGCATCATCGATCTCAGCTATGCCGCGGCGATGAAGCTCGGCGTCAACCGCACCGGCACCGCGAAGGTGCATGTGCAGGCGCTCGACGCCGAACATATCGATGTCGATACGCGCGTGGCGTCGCTGGGTTCGCCGCGGAACGTCATCCTGCAGACGCCGCCGATCGCCAACGAGATGCGCGCGACGACCCTGCCGGCCGTGACTGCAATCGATTCCCTGATCGCGGCATTGCCGATCGGTTCGGCAGTGGCTTCCGAACACAAACCGGAGGCGCCAAAGCCGTCGGATCATGTTCCTGCGCCATCTGTTCCTGCGCCATCTGCTCCTGTGCCATCTGCTCCTGCGCCATCGGCTCCTGCGCCATCTGCTCCTGCGCCATCGACCAATAGCCCGGCACCGGCACCAGCGGCCGCAGCACCAGCGGCCGCAGCTCCGGCGGCAAGCACCGACTACCGTTTCGACATGCGCCAGGACGGCAAGGCGATGACGGCGGCCGAGTTCGATGCGTGGATGACGTCGCGCCGCGTCCGCGTGGCGACCGGCAAGCCGGGCCAGCCGCATCGCACACCAGCCAATACCGCAATCGTCGCGGCGCGGGCGCCTGTGGCGAGCAGCAACAGGACATCGTTGCAGGCTGCCGCACCCGCAATGCGCGCACCCATGCCGGCGCCGGCCTTGGTGACATCAGGCGACGTGACCCTGCAGGTCGCCAGTTTCGCCAGCCAGCAAAACGCAGGACGCGCGCTGGCGATGCTGCAGGGCGCGGGCATTGGCGCCGCGCGCCTGCAGGATGCGCAGGTGAATGGACAGCAGGTGTGGCGACTGCGGGTCGGCCCGCTGGATGGGGCGGCCGCCACGGAACTGTCGAGCCGGATCGCGGGTCTTGGATTCGGCGCGCCGCGGATCGTGCGGGATTGATCGAACTATCTAAACATCAGCATCGTCATTGCCGCGCAGGCGGGAATCCAGCGACTTGAACCGGGAAAAGCGAAAGTCACTGGATTGCCTCGCACGGAATGACGAACTTCGTTCCAGAGTGCTTGGATCCAAAATGCACTTAGCGCTCGCAACACCGCCGACGCATCCCTAGAATCGTCGCTTTCGTATTTTCCCGGCCGTGATTGCCGGCCCCGGAGTATTTAGCTTGATGAGATCCCGCCTGATCCTCGCCGCGTTGACCACCGCCGCCATCGGTCTCGCCGTCGCCCAGACCCCGCAGCCGTTGCCGCAACCCGCCTCGCCATCTGCGCCCGCCGCCAACCTGCCCGTCCCGCCGCCACCCAAAGTCGAAGGCACCGCATGGCTGCTGATGGACGCGGCCAGCGGAAACGTCCTCGCCGGCGACAACATCGACATGCGCGTCGAGCCCGCCAGCATCACCAAGGTCATGACCTCGTATGTCATCGCCGCGGAGATGAAGAACGGCAAGGTCAAGGCCACCGACCCGGTGATGATGAGCGAGAACGCGTGGCGCTCCGGCGGCGCCGGCACCGATGGCAGCTACAGCGGTTTCGCGGTCAACCAGACCGCGCCGCTGGAGCAGATGGAAAAAGGCATGGTGGTGCAGTCCGGCAACGATGCCGCGATCGCACTGGCCGAGCATGTGGCCGGCAGCGAAGACGCCTTCGCCGCGCTGATGAACCAGTACGCGCAGCAGATCGGCATGAAGGGCTCGCGCTTCGTCAACCCGCATGGCTTGTCGGCGAAAGGCCATTACTCCACCGCGCACGATCTCGCCTTGCTGGGCCGCGCGTTGATCCGTGATTACCCGGACGCGTATTCGCACAACAAGATCAAGGAATTCACCGTCGGCCCGATCACCCAGCCGAATCGCAATTTATTGCTGTGGCGCGACAACAGCGTCGACGGTATCAAGACCGGCCACCATTCGGGCGCGGGCTATTGCCTGATGGCCTCGGCCAGGCGCGGCGACCAGCGATTGATTTCGGTGGTGATGGGGTCGACCAGCGAGAACCAGCGCGCGGTCGATTCGCAGGCGCTGCTGAACTGGGGCTTCCGCTTCTACGAGACGCATCGCCTGTACAACGCGATGCAGCAGGTCGCCAAACAGAAAGTGTGGAAGGGCCAGGTCAACGAAGTCTTGCTGGGCGTGGCGCAACCGATGCTGGTGACGGTGCCGCGCGGCAAGTACGCGCAACTCAAATCGACGATGGACGTGCCCAAGACGCTGATTGGCCCGATCACCAAAGGCCAGAAAATCGGCATGGTGAAGGTGACGCTGGACGGCAAGCCAATCGCAGAAAGTCCGCTGGTCGCACTCAGCGCGGTCGAACAGGCCGGCTTCTTCAAGCGCCTGTGGCACGAATTCCTGATGTGGTGGGAATCCACCTGAGCAAGTGATTTTTGTAGGAGCGCATCGCGCCCAGGTGCGCTCCTACAGAGGCCCGGCACAGGCCAGGGTTTGGGTTGGGTTCGGCCGGGTCTGGATCCATAATCGGGCCATGGAACTCAAATCCGACAACCCCGAACACGGCTTCCAGTTTCCGGGCACGTTCGAGATCACCGCGCTGGGG
Organism: Luteimonas sp.; assembly: GCA_037720875.1. GTDB lineage: Bacteria > Pseudomonadota > Gammaproteobacteria > Xanthomonadales > Xanthomonadaceae > JALYOU01. Next base: position 8,066 of record JBBJNO010000044.1, read on the forward strand.
CCGGCAAGCGCCAATCTCGAGGACGAAATCCCGCGTCTGCTCGAAGCCGCCGGGCTGACCGTGTTGCATGAAACGGTGGCCACGCGCGACTCGTCGGGCGGCCGGTTCGTCTCGGTCAAGATCAGCTTCCAGGCCGATGACCGCGCCGAATACGACGCGGCGCATGCGGCCTTGCGCGAACATCCCGAAGTGAAGTGGACGATTTGAATCCAGCGCGGCAGGCCTTCGTCCGTGACCTCGGCCGCCAGCCCTACGTCCCGGTGTGGCGCGCGATGCAGCACTTCACCGATACGCGCGACGACGCGACGCCCGACGAGCTGTGGTTGGTCGAACATGACCCGGTGTTCACGCTCGGCCAGGCCGGCAAGCCGGAGCATGTGCTCGCGCCCGGCGACATCCCGGTGCTGCATGTCGATCGCGGCGGGCAGGTGACGTACCACGGGCCGGGGCAGATCGTGGCGTATCCGCTGCTGGACCTGAAGCGCCTGAAGATCGGCGTGCGCGAGTACGTGTGCCGGATCGAGCAGGCGATCATCGACACGCTGGCCGAATGGAACATCGAGGCTGCACGCCGCGACGGCGCGCCCGGCGTGTACGTCGGCGGCGCCAAGATCGCCGCGCTCGGCATCCGCGTGCGCCGCGGCTGCACGTTTCATGGATTGGCCTTCAATATCGCGATGGACCTGGAGCCGTTCCACCGCATCAATCCATGCGGTTACCAAGGGCTGCAAGTGATCGCATTGCGGGATTTGGGCGGACCTTCGAGCTTCCACGCGGTCAAGCCGGCGCTGCTGGACCAGATCGCCATGCAGTTCGGACTGGCGTTGCGCCATGACGCGCAACTGCCCGAGCTTTCCGACGTCGCATGACCTGTAAGAGCGGAGCTTGCTCTGCTGCTCTTGCCCTGACGTCAAAAGCAGCGGAGCAAGCTCCGCGCTTCAAAGATCGAAAGCAACAAGATTCGCTGCAGGCGGCTTGGCAGGCTCAGCGCCTCCCCGGACGTGATTTCGGATGAGCGGGTCTTGGGGCTGCTTTACAATGGCGTTCACCCGTTACGCCGAACGCCGATGACCACTCCCGCGACCCGAATCATCCCGCTGCAGGTTGTCGCGCACGACACGCCGGTCTCGCTGGAAGCAGGCGTCAAGCAGATTGGCGGCGACAAGATCGGCCGCAGTCCGGTGCAGTTCGCCGACGCGCCGGTGTTGCGCAAGCCGTCGTGGATCCGGGTGCGGATTCCCTCGGGCAATTCGGTGGCGTTGCTCAAGGCGAAGCTGCGCGAGAACCGCCTGGTGACGGTGTGCGAGGAAGCCAGCTGCCCGAACATCCACGAATGCTTCGGCCACGGCACGGCGACTTTCATGATCCTCGGCGCAGTCTGCACGCGCCGCTGCAGCTTCTGCGATGTGGCCCACGGCCGGCCGAAGCCGCCCGACGCCAGCGAGCCGCGGAACCTGGCCAACACCATCGCCGACATGGGCTTGAACTATGTGGTGGTCACCAGCGTCGATCGTGATGATTTGCGCGATGGCGGCGCGCAGCATTTCGTCGATTGCATCGCGAAGATCCGCGAAGCCAGTCCGAGGACGCGCATTGAAATCCTGACGCCGGACTTCCGCGGCAAGGGCCGCATGGAACGCGCGCTGGAGATCCTGGCGACTAATCCGCCCGACGTGTTCAACCACAACGTCGAGACGGTGCCCGATCTCTACGCCAACGTGCGTCCCGGCGCCGACTACCAGTGGTCGCTGACGCTGCTGCAGACCTTCAAGCAGCAGCATCCGGGCGTGCCGACCAAGTCCGGCATCATGCTCGGCCTCGGTGAGACCATGCAGCAGGTGCAGGCCACGTTGCGCGACCTGCGCGCGCACGATGTGGAGATGATCACCATCGGCCAGTACCTGCAGCCGACGGCGCATCATCATCCGGTGCTGCGCTACTGGACGCCCGATGAGTTCAAGGCGCTGGAAGTGTTCGGCATGGCGCTGGGCTTCACCCATGTCGCGTCGGGACCGCTGGTGCGCTCGTCGTATCACGCCGACCAGCAAGCGGCGGAAGCGGCGTTGCATCGCGCATCCTGAAACATCCTCCGTGCGCTGGATTCCAGGTTGTGCTGCTGTAGCGCGGAGCTTGCTGCGCTGCGCTTGGGAAACCGCTCGCGTGTCGCTTGGCGAAGGACCTTCGATGCCCTGGTCAGGGACGCTTGCTCCGCTGCTTCTTGCTTCCCCCGGGAAGGCCCCAGCGGCGCAAGCTCCGCTCTATGAATTCAAGCGCTGAGCAGATTCACTGTGAGTCGCGCTCCGCGTCTCTCCACGCATGAGGTCCTCGTGCGTCATGCAGGTCTGCAATCACTTCCATGGAAGCGTCCACTCCGAGCAAAGTCGAAGGACGCTTTCGACCCTGATCACGGTTTTGATGTGCGCTCGTCCATGCCGCCAGCGGATCACTCATCCGCGGGGCAGGCGAGGTAGAGGCAGTGAACTGTCGATCGCCTGCTCATCGGGATCTGCCGAAGAGCCGCCTGAACCAGCAGCGACAACGGGCGTGTTTCGCTGACGAATTGTTCACATCGGCCCCATCTGTCGCAGTTAGAGTGGAGTGGAAGACGAGCACCGGCGCAGCAACTTCCGGCACTGTCCGTTGGTCGAAGCACTCCGCACCCTGTCACCACCCCCTTCCAACCGGCCACCCCACGGCCGCGAGTCCGAATCCACATGAAACTTGCCCACACCCTGCTTGCCCTGTCCCTCACCGCGCCGCTGGCGTTGCTGGTGCGCGCCGACGCGGGTGCCGCTGATGGCAACGCCTTGCCGACCAGCGCCAGCGCCGACCAGGCGACCACCTCCAAGCTGGTGTACGGGTGGTTGTCCGACAGCCGTTATGCCTACCGGCCGCGCGCGCTCGACGATGCGTTGTCGCAGGATGTGTTCACGCGTTATCTCGAGGGGCTCGATCCCGGCAAGGTGTTCCTGACCGCGCAGGACGTGGCGAAATTCGCCTCGCACAAGACGCAGCTCGATGACGCCATCAAGTCCGGCGAATTCGAGGCGCCGTACGCGATGTTCGCACTGTACAAGCAGCGTGTCGGCGAACGCGTGGCCTTCGCGCGCGACCTGCTCAAGAAGGACATGTTCGACTTCAGCGGCACCGACCGCTGGAATTACGACCGCGAGGATGCGCCGTGGGCTGCCGATGCGGCGGCGCTCGATGCGCAGTGGAAGCAGTCGGTGCGCAACGACTGGCTGCGGCTGAAGCTGGCGGGCAAGCAGCCCGAGGACATCCGCAAGACGCTCGACAAGCGCTACGACAACCTGCAGGACAGCATCGCGGAGCTCAGCGGCGAGGACGTGTTCCAGACCTTCGTCAATGCGTATGCAGGTTCCATCGATCCGCACACCGATTATTTCAACCCGCGCAGCGCCGAGCGTTTCAACCAGAGCATGACGCTGTCGCTGGAAGGCATCGGCGCGGTGCTGCAGAAGCAGGACGATGTGGTGGTGATTCGCGAAATCGTCCCGGGCGGTCCGGCCGCGAACAGCAACAAGCTCAAGCCGGGCGATCGCGTGGTCGGCGTCGGCCAGGGCGGTAGCGGCGCGATGGAGGATGTGATCGGCTGGCGCATCGACGATGTCGTCGCCAAGATCAAGGGGCCCAAGGGCACCCAGGTGCGGCTTGACCTGATCCCGGCCGAGGCGCTGCTGGACAGCAAGCCGGTCCGGCTCGTCATTACGCGCGCCAAGGTGCGGCTGCAGGACCAGGCGGCGAAGGCCAAGGTCATCGAGATCCCCGCGATGGGCGCACTGCCTGCCAAGCGCATCGGCGTGGTCGAATTGCAGGGTTTTTATCAAGATTTCGAAGGCCGCCGCAACAACAACGGCGACTACGCATCGGCCACGCGCGACGTCGCCAAGTTGTTGGCGCAATTCCGCACGCAGAAGCTCGATGGCGTGGTAATGGACCTGCGCAACAACGGCGGCGGCTCCTTGAACGAGGCGGTGGAACTCACCGGGTTGTTCATCGACAAGGGCCCGGTGGTGCAGGTGCGCGAATCCGGCGGCCGCGTGGCCGTCGAAGGCGACCGCGACGCGGGCGTGGCGTGGGACGGGCCGCTGGCGGTGTTGACCAATCGCGGTTCGGCCTCGGCTTCGGAAATTTTCGCGGGCG
>JBBJNO010000289.1:0-219 GCA_037720875.1 Luteimonas sp.
ATAACGTATCCGCAACACCCACTTTTTTTATGGTCCAATCTCCCAGGGAATTAAAATGCCCAAGACGCCCAAGACACCCAAGACATTTGGAAAGGTTGTTGTAAATATCTACAACTCTGCTGTCTTGGGCAGTTTGGGGGTGCCCAAGACAGTGGCGCGATAGCCCAAGACAGGCACGGGCCTCAGACGGGCGCCTCTTCATCCTCTGGCCATACGGGC
>JBBJNO010000289.1:229-3206 GCA_037720875.1 Luteimonas sp.
ATCTCGTAGCCGTAGGCTTTCGCCGTCTTCAAAGGCTCGTTCTGCCCAGAACTCTTGTGCTCGCCGATAACCTGGGAGCGCTTTTGGCTGCTGGCTCCGAACATCCCGGTCAGGAATGCTCCGAATTCCATCCGCGACTTTATATATCGAATATTCTGGCTTTTGCAGAATGCTTCATAGCTTCGATATAAGAGTTCCGTTGTTACGTAAGCGACCGGTCAGCCACGCGTAGAAATGACGTCCGGGATCTCCGAGAATTACCTCCGCTGGGGTGGCCTTCCGTAGCCCCAGAGGGAGGCGGCTTTGGCAGATGTTGAGATCATTGGGCGGGTTGAGCGGCGCCGGAAGTGGACGGCACGGGAGAAGGCAGCGTTGCTGGCGGAGGTGGAAGCCGAAGGTGGCAAGGTGACGGTGGTCGCCCGGCGTCACCGGATTTCCGAGAGCGTGCTGTACAACTGGCGTGCTGCCTGGAAGGCCGCGGCGGCGGCGATGCAGGCGCCGATGGCAACGCCGTTCATCCCGCTGGGGGTGTTTGGGGGGTCCGACCCTTGCGATACAGCGATGCTGGCACCGCCGCAGCCGCCAGAGCCGGCGTCACCCGGGTCCATGCGCGGCAGCGACATCGGGGTTGGCGGGATCGAGATCGTACTGCCGAACGGTGCCCGGGTCAGCGTCGATGCCTGGGTGAACGAGACGGCGCTGTCGCGTGTGCTGCGCGCGATGAAGGGGGCGACATGATCAGCCTGGCGCCGGGGACAAAGGTGTTCCTCGCCTGCCAGCCGATCGATCTGCGGGCCGGGTTCAATGGCCTTGCGGCGAAGGTCCAGCAGGTGATCGGGCAAAGTCCTTTCGACGGCAGTCTGTTTATTTTCCGTGGCAAGCGGGGTGACTATTTCAAGGCCATATACTGGGATGGAAGCGGGCTGTGGCTGCTCGCCAAGCGGCTCGAGACGGGTCGGTTCGTGTGGCCGCCGATCGTCGACGGCGCGATGACACTGACGCCCGCGCAGTTGGCTGTGCTGATCGAGGCGATGGACTGGCGCCGCACGGTAGCGCCACCTGCTCCGATTCGACCAGTGCTTGTCTGACAAAGCACCGATTCGTATTTTACTATGGTTGATCAGAATATGGTCTAATATAATCTGGCCATGTCGCTCGCCACCGCCGAACTGCCGACTGATCCCACCGAACTGTACACCTTCGCATTGGCCTGCCAGGGTGAGTTGAAGGTGGCGGAACTTTCGGTGCAGTACAAGGCGCTGGAGATCGAGAAGCTCAAGTTGCAGATCGCCAAGCTGCGCCGCATGCAGTTTGGCCGCTCGTCGGAGCGGATCACGCGGCAGATCGAGCAACTCGAGCTGCGCCTTGAGGAACTCGAAACCGGCGCGGCCGAAGCCGCAGCGATTGCCGAAGCTGAGGCCGATACCGCCGAACCTGTGGCGCCGATCCGCGAGCGCGCGAAACCGAAACGCCAGCCGCTGCCGGATCATCTGCCGCGTCAGGAGGTCGTGCATCAGCCGTCCGATGACGGCGCCTGTAAATGCCCCGACTGCGGCAAGGCAATGGGCAAGCTCGGCGAGGACATGACCGAGGTTCTGGACTACGTGCCCGGCCACTTCCAGGTGATCCGTCACGTCCGGCCCAAATATGCCTGCACCGCGTGCGACGCGATTACCCAGGCACCGGCTTCGGCGATGCCAACTCCGCGCGGCCGCGCCACGCCCGCGACCTTGGCACATCTGCTGGTGGCGAAGTACTGCGATCATCTGCCGCTGTATCGCCAGAGCGAGATCTACGCTCGCGAGGGACTTGAACTCGACCGCTCGACTTTGGGCGATTGGGTCGGGCAGGCAGCGTGGCTGCTCGATCCGGTGGTGGCGGCGATCCGTCAGCATGTCTTCACGGCAGAAAAGATCCACGGCGACGACACCACGGTGCCCGTGCTGGCGCCGGGACTGGGGCGGACCGCAACCGGGCGGCTGTGGGTCTATGTGCGCGACGACCGGCTGTTTTGTGGCCCGGCCGCTCCGGCGGCGGCCTATTTCTATAGTCCTGACCGTGGCGCCCAGCATCCGGCGGCGCACATGGCGAGCTTCACCGGCTTCCTTCAGGCCGACGGCTACGCTGGCTTTGAAGCGCTATACAATCCGGCCCGGACCAAGCCAGGTCCCATCACGGAAGTTGCATGCCTGGCGCACTGCCGGAGGAAGTTTTACGACGTCTGGGAGGCCACCAAATCACCGTTTGCCAAAGAGGCGTTGGATCGGATCGCCGCGATCTATGCGATCGAGGACAAGGCACGGTTCGCTCCTGCGGCCGAGCGGGCGGAACACCGGCGCGAGACGGCGCCGCTACTGGAAAAGTTCTTCGACTGGGGCAAACAGGCCGTCGGCAAGCTGTCAGGAAAGCTGGAACTTGCCAAGGCGTTCCGCTACACGATCGATCGGCGCGAGGCACTCTCCCGCTTCATCACCGACGGGCGGCTCGAGGTGGACAACAACATCGCCGAGAACGCGATGCGCGGTATAGCCCTTGGCAGGAAGAATTACCTCTTCTGCGGTTCGGATTCCGGCGGCGAGCGGGCAGCATCGATCTACACCCTCGTGGCAACCGCTAAACTCAACGGTCTGAACCCGGAAACCTACCTCCGGGATATTCTGACAAAGATCGCCGAGGGGCATACCATCAATCGCATCGACGAACTGGTGCCATGGCGGATGATCCCGGCTACCGCCACCTCACCGCCATAGCCGACTTCCGCAGCAACTGCGAGCACACTCCTTCTGTAGCTACAGAAGGAGTCTGCTCGTGCTGAACCTGCGGCGACTGGGGTCGTCCCAGTCGTCCGGGGTGGTTGGATGCGTGCGAAGATCGTTGGTGGCGATCAGCCTTTGAACTGGATCAGCGCGGTGCCGCTTCAGCAGGGTCAATAGCCAGTCAAGCCCCGCACGGTCACGGTGCTGACCGTTCGCTTACG
>JBBJNO010000290.1:0-3197 GCA_037720875.1 Luteimonas sp.
GCAGTAGCACGCCGCCGGTCATCAAGGCGATCCCCATCCATTCACGCAGGTTCAGTCGCTCGTGCAGGAACACAAACGCGAACACGGCGACCAGCAGCAGACTCAGTTTGTCGACTGCGGCGACCTTCGATGCATCGCCCATCTTCAGCGCGCGGAAATAGCAGATCCACGAGGCACCCGTCGCCAGTGCCGACGCCAGCAACCAGCCCCACGTGGCGGGCGTCAACGTCGCCGGGCTGCGCCATTTTCCAGCGACGGTCACGAACGTCGCCAGCAACACCAAGATGAAACCGGTGCGCAGCAGCGTGGCGAAGTCGGCATCGACCTCCTGCAAGCCCGCCTTGGCGAAGATGGCCGTCAATGCCGCGAACACCGCCGACAGCGCGGCCCAGTACATCCAGTGTGTCGTTGCGGCCATGCGAAACTCCCGATGCGATGCCATGTGGCTGGTTACCAGAGGTAGGGAATCAATCGGCGCGTATCGTGCGCGTAAGCCGGATATTGCTCCGGAAACGCGGCCGCCAACATGGTTTCCTCGATGCGGATGCGCCACAGGAAGGCCGCGGTGATCGGCACGATGACGATCAGTGCCGCGATCGCATTGCCCAGTGCGATGCCGAAACCGAGCACCGTCAGCAAGGCGCCGCTGTAGGAAGGATGACGCAACCAGCAATATGGACCGCTGCGAATCAATTCCTGGCCGGGCTGGATGGCGATGTCGACGGTGAAGAACTGCGCCAGCGTCCGCACCGCCCACCATCGCAGCAGCAGGCCGGCGATCATCAGAGTCATGCCGAGCCACAACCATGAAAGATTCCGCGTCGCGAGCTGGCCATCGTCGCGCAATGCCAGCCAGATGCCCAGGAAGAGGCTGATGGAAATCGTGACGATCAACAGGGTCAGCGTGCCGCGATCACGGGACTTGGCGCGATCGCCGGAACGACGCTGCCCGATCCACAACTGGCTGATGGCCCAGATGATGCACAGGATCGTAAAGAGTGTGCTTGATTGCACCACGCCATGCCCCGCGTTTTTGTAGGAGCGGCTTCAGCCGCGAGCTCACAACAGCATCCTGCGTGTGAGCATACGTCGCTCATGCCGCCCACGATCACGGCTTCTTCGCTGATGGTTTCTTTGCGACGGCCTTCGTGGCTTTATTCGCTGGAGCAGCCTTGTCGTCCACCGGCTTTGTGTCCGCAGGCTTGCGTTTGCGACCGGTCGCCGTCTTCCCACGCGTCCGCGACGCTGTCGCGCGATGCTTCTTCAGCATGTCCTCGGCCAGCATCACGTCCTCGGAAAGAATGCCTGCGGCCCTGGCGATGGCGATGCGCGCCTCGGCCCTGTTCTCGTCGGGATTGGCCAGCAGCAGTTCGCGGATGGCCTCGCGCAGCGCGGTCTCGGCATTGCGTTTGAGGCGGACGTTGTCGCCTTGCCGGAACAGACCCATCAGGGCATCGACAACGGGTTTGATCAGTGCGGCTTCGATGACCATGGTGGTTCCTCTTTCAGGAACGCAGTGTGCCGGTGAAGGTTCTCACGTGCCGCGACTTCGCTCTTGTGGGAGGGGCTTCAGCCCGACGCAGGTAGATGGCGAGTGTCGGGGCTCAAGCCCTTCCCACAAAAGTCAGGCCCGCATTATTTGGCCTTGATCGCCATTGCCGGCAAGCCATTGCTGCCCAGCTTGGCCTTGGCCTCGGCGAGTTCTGACGCGGTGCCGTAGGGACCCATGCGCACGCGGTACATGGTCTTGCCGTTGATGCTGGCCGATTCCACGCGCGCTCCGAGGCCGAGCAGCGCAATCCTGGCCTTGAGTTCTTCTGCATCGCCCGACGCGCCGAATGCGCCTGCTTGCAGGATGTAGCGGGCGTCAGTCGTTGCGCTGGCGGCCGGGGTGTTCGGCGCGGATGCAGGAACCGATGGTGTGGCTGCCGCCCCTGCCGCAGGCGTTGCTTCCGCGGCGATCGGTGGCGGCAAGGTGGCGCCGGAGGCTGCCGCGTTCGCCGCTTGCGCTGCTTGTTGCTGGGATGGTGGCTCACGTTGCTGGCGCAGCTGGCGCTCTTGTTCCTCGCGCGCGGTGGCCGCGAGTTGCGCATCGGTCATCGCCACTTCCTCACCGGGTAGCACGGTGTAGAAGTCGAAGTCGGGTTCCTTGGCGGGCGCTTCGGTTTGCGCGGCGGGCTTCGTGTCATCGCCCTCGGATACGATCGCTTCGTCTTCCTCGGCGACCATGCCGCCGACCGGTTGCGCATCGGGATTGGCACGCGGGCGGAAGAAGCCATCGCCATCGGACTTCAGCAACTTCGGCGCCGCGAAGAGCAAGCCGATGCCAAGCAACAACCCGAGCACCAGCCATGCCCAGCCCGGCAAGCCACTGTTGTTGCCCGTGTTGCGTCGCGCTTGCGACCTGCCGCGTCGTGCCGCCATCTACATCATCTCCGGAGCGCTTACGCCCAACAAACCCAGTCCATTCTTCAACACCTGGCCCGTCGCCACGCTTAACACCAGCCGCGCGTCGCGCATTGCGGCATCTTCCACCAGAATGGCCTGTGCGTGGTAACAGGTGTGGAAGGCGTGCGCGAGTTCGCGCAGATATTGCGCGATGGTGTGCGGCTCCAGCGTGTCGGCGGCGGCCTCCACCACTTCGGGATAGCGCGACAGCTCGACGATCAAGGCCTGCGTGGTGTCGTCGTCGAGCAGGAACAGGTTAGCCAGGCCGTGGTCACGATCGAACGTGTAACCCTTCTCCACGGCCTGCCGCAACAGGCTGCAGACGCGGGCGTGTGCGTACTGCACGTAGAACACCGGGTTGTCGTTGCTTTGCGAACGCGCCAGGTCGATGTCGAAGGTCAGCTGCGAATCGGGTTTGCGCGCGATCAAAAACCAGCGCGTGGCGTCGCGTCCGGCTTCCTCGATCAGGTCGCGCAGCGTGAGGTAATTGCCGGCGCGCTTGGACAGCTTCACTTCCTCGCCGCCGCGCATCACCGTGACCATCTGGTGCAGCACGTATTCGGGATAGCCGGCGGGAATGCCCATGTCCAGCGCCTGCAGACCGGCCTTGACCCGCATCAATGAGCCATGGTGATCGGCGCCGAGCTCGGTGATCGCGCGCGTGTAGCCGCGTTGCCACTTGCTCAGGTGATAGGCCACGTCCGGCACGAAATACGTGTAGCTGCCGTCGGACTTGCGCATCACGCGGT
>JBBJNO010000291.1:0-3177 GCA_037720875.1 Luteimonas sp.
ATCAATCCAGAAACTGCAACTTCGCCAGCTCCGAATACAACCCGCCTTCGGCCATCAATGCATCATGCGTACCCTCGGCGACGATGCGGCCGTGGTCCATGACCACGATGCGGTCGGCCTTCAACACAGTCGCGAGACGGTGCGCGATGACCAGCGTGGTGCGGCCTTCCATCAGGTTTTCCAGCGCGTGTTGCACGGCGCGCTCGCTTTGCGCATCCAGTGCCGAGGTCGCCTCGTCCAGCAACAGGATCGGCGCGTCCTTCAGCAGCGCGCGAGCGATCGCGACGCGTTGCTGCTGGCCGCCGGACAACCGCGCGCCACGTTCGCCCAGTTCCTCGTCGTAGCCGTTCGGCAAGACCGACAGGAATTCGTGCGCCTCGGCGGATTTCGCCGCGGTCTCCAGTTCCGCATCGGTCGCTTCGAGACGGCCATACAGGATGTTGTCGCGCGCGCTGGTGGCGAAGATCGTCGGCGATTGCGGAACGAGTGCGATGTGTTCGCGCAGCACTGACGGATCGAGCCTGCGGATATCGGTGTCATCGACCAGCAGGCGGCCCGATTGCGGATCGTGGAACCGCAGCAGCAGCGAGAACACCGTGCTCTTGCCGGCGCCGGAAGGCCCGACCAGCGCGACGGTCTCGCCCGGGTGCACCCGCAGCGAGAAGTCCTGCAGCGCCGGAAGGTCCGGGCGCATGGGGTAATGGAAGGTCACGTCGTCGAAGCGCAACTCACCGCGCAACGGTGTCGGCAATGTCTGCACCGCCTCGGACGCGACGATATCGGAGGATTCATGCAGCAGGTCATTGATGCGACCCATGCCGCCGGCGGCGCGCTGCAACTCATTCCACACTTCCGCCAACGCGCCGACCGAGCCGCCGCCGATCAGTGCATACAGCACGAACTGCCCCAGCGTGCCCGCGGTCATGCGGCCGGAAATCACGTCGTGCGCGCCCGACCACAACACCAGCGTGATCGCGCCGAAGATCAAGGTGATCGCCACCGCCGTGACCCATGCCTGCGAGCGGATGCGTTTGCGCGCGGTGTCCACCGCGAGCGCAACCGCATTACCAAAACGTCCACGCTCGTAGGGTTCGCGCGCATGCGCCTGCACCGTGCGCACCGCACCCAGGGTCTCGGTGGCAAGTGCATTGGCATCGGCGACGCGATCCTGGCTGTCGCGCGACACTTTCTGGATGCGGCGTCCGCCGAGGACGATTGGCAATACCGCCAGTGGAATGCCGACCAGCGCATACGCGGCAAGGCGCGGCTCGGTGACGAACAGCATCACCAGCGAACCGATCACGGTCACGCTGCTGCGCAACGCCACCGACATGCTGGAGCCGACCACGCTGCGCAACAGTTCGGCGTCAGCGGTCAGCCGCGAGATCAATTCGCCGCTGCGGTTGCGATCGTGGAATCCGGCATCGAGTCCTATCAGGTGCCCGTATAGCTGCCGGCGCAGATCGGCGACCACGCGCTCGCCCAGCAGCGAGACGAAATAGAACCGCGCCGCCGATGCCAGCGCCAACACCAGTGCGACGACGAACAGGAACAAGAACGCGCGATCGACATTGGCACCGCTGGAGAACCCGTGGTCGATCATCTTGCCGAAGGCGAAGGGCAGGCTCAGCGTCGCGACCGAAGCCACGGCCAGCGCCAGTAGCCACGCGACGAACAGGCCACGCTGGCGCATGACGAAAGGCCAGAGCGCGCGGAGGGTGCCGAGGCGGGGCTTGGGTTTGCTCGCTTCGGGTGGTGCGGACATCGTGGATCCCGGGTGGAGTGTGTTGGCTGTCGTCGCGGTCGATCCGATTGTCGCTGATCGTGTCGCCGGAGGTGTCGCTGCTGCTGTTCCTGGCGCTGCGTCTTGTAGGAGCGACTTCAGTCGCGAGCTCTTGAATCAGGTGGCGGATCGAAGCGTTCGTGGCCGAAGCCGCTCCTGCGAGGAGTTTGACAAGGAATCGCAGCGCACCCGACCACGAGTGGCGTCGCGCAAACGCAGTTTCAAGCCTTCGATGCGATTCGCCGGCAGCTGGACAAGAAGGCGAACGCCGTCGGCATCGAACGTCTCTTCAAGCTTTTCCGCCGAAAACGCATTCAATGCCGCGTGCACCTCATCGCTATCGCCAAACGCATACTGCAATCGCAGTGGCTGCATCGCGATCAAGGGTCGCCGCGCCGCCAACCGCAGGCATTCCGCCGCGCAGCTGCCATACGCACGCATCACAGCGGCGGCTAAAGCGGCCGATCAAAACGGCGCAGGTCGTCCGGCAACACCACGCCGGGATGACGCCGCTTGAACTCCTGCAGGCTGTCGCGCGCGGTTTCGGCCTCGCCGTCGGCGATCAGTTCGCGGATGCGCTGCAGCCAGGCTTGCCGGACTTCCGGCGAATCGGCGGTGTTGGGCGGGCGTTCGTCGAAGCCTTCCTCGCTGCCCTCCGCGGCGGCGGCGGCGTCACGCATCGCCGTGCCCTGAGTTTCATCGCCTCGCGTCTTGGATGCGGTGGCGGGAAGCGGACGCGACTGCGTGTTTGCCGCACCTGCCGCCTGTTCGGTGCGTGTGCGCTGCTGCATCACCGACGCAGGTGCTGGCGGCACGGGTGTCGCCGGTGGCGGCGGGACGAACTCGGGCGCTGCGGAGGTGGCTGCGGCGGCAGGTGGGGAGGGTGGCGGCGCGGGTGCCGGCTGCCCATCGGCCGGACGAGGCTTGTCGAAGACGATCGGTGGTTCTGCCGTCTTCGCGAAGGCCGCGTCGTCGCTCTCGGGAGCTGCCTCGATCTGCGCATTGTTTGATTCAGCAGGTGGCGACAGTGCGCGCACCGCAGCGGATTCCGCAGGTGGGGGCATCACGGGCAGCAGTGCGGGTGCGGCGACAGCGGCACTGCTGTCGGCTGCGCTGGCCGCGACAGATGCCGAAGCGGCCTCATCGTAAACAGGCGTCTGCGGCCACGGCCGCAACTGCCACGCGATGCCAACCGCCAATGCCACCGACGCGGCCACGCCGAACGCAACCGGCCAGCGATGACGCCGTCGTGTTCGCGATGACGGATGCCTCGCGACCGCGTCATGCGCGGCGGCCAGGATCCTTGCATCGACCGACGACGCAGGCTCGCCAGGCGCGCCCAGGCGTGCAAAGCGCTGCGCAAGCTCGCGTTCTTCGGTGCTCAGCGGGTCGGG
>JBBJNO010000292.1:0-1988 GCA_037720875.1 Luteimonas sp.
TGCGGACCGTTGAAGTCGGGGTTGCGCGCAAACCCTGCCTGTTGCCCGGCTTCGATGAAGGCACGCGACAACGGATTGACGTAACGCAGATCCGACACGCCCAGCGGCCCATCGCCGCCATGCAACGCATCGCCGCCACGGCTGTTGCCTTCGCTGCGCTTGAAATACGGCAGCACGGTGTTCCAGTCCCAGCCGCTTGCGCCAGCCGCGGCCCAGTCGTCGTAGTCGCCCGCGACGCCGCGGATGTAGCACATCGCATTGATCGAACTCGATCCGCCCAGCACCTTGCCGCGCGGCCACCACAAGGTGCGGTGGTTGAGTTGCGGTTCGGGCGCGGTGTCGTAGTTCCAGTTGACGCCCTTGTTGCCGATCAGCTTGGCCAGACCCGCAGGCATGTGGATGAAGGGATGCCAGTCGCGCGGGCCGGCTTCGAGCAGCAGCACCTTGACGTCGGGATCTTCACTGAGGCGATTGGCGAGCACGCAGCCGGCCGAGCCGGCGCCGATGATGATGTAGTCGTACACGTGCAATCCCGCGCAACAGGTATGGCGAAACTATGCCGCATGCATGGAGCAAATGCTCTGCATCGTGTTTGACCCCTTCGTAGGTGCGAATTCATTCGCACGCTTTTGATGGCAGGGCACAGAGCGTGCGAATGAATTCGCACCTACTAAAGCTCTCGGCTGGAGGCCGCTTAGCCGGGCAGGCGCGATGGCGGTTGCCTTGCCCATCCGCTACCGTGCGCCCATGACGAGCAACTCCGGCGGGCGAGTGCATAGCGGCGAGTGGCGCGCGGTCGGGTTGTCGTTCGTTTATTTCTTCTGCGTGCTGGCGGCGTATTACGTGATCCGGCCCGTGCGCGAGCAGCTGGCGGCTGCGGTCGGCGCGACGCAGTTGCCCTGGTTCTACGCAGCCACGCTGATCGCCATGCTGGCGCTTGCACCCGTGTTCGGCGCACTGGTGACGCGTTATCCGCGCCGGGTGGTGGTGCCGGTCGTCAATCTCTTCTTCATCGCCTGCCTGCTCGGCTTCGTGCCGCTGTTCGCCACGCAGGGACTGCTCAGGCCAACGGTGCTGGGCGCGGTGTTCTTCGTATGGGTCAGTGTCTTCAATCTGTTTGTGGTGTCGGTGTTCTGGAGTTTCATGTCCGATATCTGGGATGAGGCGCAGTCCAGGCGTCTGTTCCCGATCATCGCGCTGGCAGGCACGGCAGGCGCGGTAAGCGGTCCGCTGCTGACTCGCTCGCTGGTCGAAGTGGTGGGCGTGGCCCCGTTGCTGGTGGTCTCAGCGGCACTGCTCGGCATCTCCGTTGCATGCGTGGTGCTGCTGGGACGGTGGGCGCGGGCGTACGGCAAGCGCCGGCACGACATCGGCCACGAGGCGGCGGTGGGCGGCAGCATGTGGGACGGCCTCAAACAGATCTTCGCCAATCCCTTCATGCGCAGCATGGCAGTGCTGTTGTTGCTCGCCGACGGCATCGGCACGGTCAACTATGCGCTGGTGGCCGATTATTCCGGTGCCACGTTTAGCGATGCGGTGTCGCGTACGCGGTTCGCTGCCGATGTCGATTTGTACGCGAATGTGTTGACTGCGATCACCCAGTTGACGCTGACCCGATGGTTGCTGCCGCGCAACGGTCCCGGGCCGGTCATCCTGATCTGGGCGCTGGTCAGTATCGGGGCATTGCTGACAGTCGTTTTCGCTGCCGATCCGCACGCGGCGCTGATCGGTGCGATGCCGCCGGTCGCCATCGCCTTGATCATCAGTCGTGGCCTCGCCTATGGCATGGCGGAGCCGGCCCGCCACAGCCTGTTTACCCGCATGCCGCGCAGCATGCGTTACAAGGGTCAGAACGCGGTCGACACTGCCGTGTGGCGTTTTGGAGACCTGTCGATCGCCGTGGGGATGAATGGCTTGCGCGCACTGGGCATGGTCACCGCGGGCTTCGCCAGTCTCAGTGCCCTGGCCGCGGTGGGTGCCGCCGTGAT
>JBBJNO010000292.1:1998-3176 GCA_037720875.1 Luteimonas sp.
GCTGGCGCCTGTGGCGGGTCGCGGAACGATCGGCTCTCTCGGCGACACCCGAGGCCACGCCATGACGTTGCCGGCGAGCGTAGCCGAATGAAGGCGTGGATCAGTCCCCCTTCGCGACGCAAGGGCCGCCAATGGGCCGTCCGGTTTTTTGCGCTGACATGGTTGTTCGTGCTGGTGTGGGGCTTCGTGATCGAGCCCTCGCGCCTGGTTGAACGCGATCACGAGCTGACGCTGCCCCACTGGTCGCAACCCTGTGACGGCTTGCGGCTGGATGTCATCACCGACACCCATACCGGCTCGCCGCGCAATGGCGTCGACAACCTCGATCGCGTCGTGCAACGACTGATCGCGAGCGACTCGCCAGCCGTGCTGATGACTGGCGACTACGTCATCCTCAGCGTGTTCCTCGGCACCTTCATCACCCCCGAGGTCATTGCCGAACATCTCAAGCCGCTGACCGCGCGCAAGCCGGTGTACGCGGTACTGGGCAATCACGACTGGTGGAAGGATGGCGATCGCGTGCGGCGTGCCTTTGAAGGCGCCGGCGTGGTGATGCTGGACAATCGTGCGCAGGCGGCGACATTCGGCGCATGCCGCGTGTGGCTGGTGGGCATCGGCGACCTGCTTGAAGGCAAGCCGGAGATCGCCAAGGCGTTCTCGATGGTGACCGATGCCGCGCCGGTCGTCGTGTTGACGCACGAGCCGGACCTGCTGCCGCGGATTCCCGCGCGTGCGGCGCTGACGATCGCCGGCCACACCCATGGCGGGCAGATCGATCCGTGGCCGTATCGTCGCGATCCTGCGGCTTTCGTGTTGGGATCGCGGAGGTTGAAGTGGCACATCCGCGACCACGGCCGCCATCTGTTCGTGTCGCCCGGCATCGGCACCAGCATCCTGCCGATGCGGCTTGGCGTCCCGCCGGAAATTTCGCGGCTGACCCTGCGTGCCGCTCCGGTCAAGCCGTAAACTGCACCGACTCAACCAGGAGACCGTCATGTCGACAATCGCCGCGGTCTTGATCGTGCTGGTCGCAGTGCTGCACGTCTATTTCCTGGTGCTGGAAATGTTCCTGTGGACCAGGCCTCTGGGACTGAAGACATTCCGCAATTCAGCTGAAAAAGCCGAAATGACGCGGGTGCTGGCGGCGAACCAGGGCTTGTACAACGGCTTTCTTGCGG
>JBBJNO010000045.1:0-12076 GCA_037720875.1 Luteimonas sp.
TACCGATGCCCCTGATCACCTTGAACAACGTCGACTACAGTGTCGGCGGCCCCTTGCTGCTGGAAAAAGTCGCCCTCGCCATCGACCCCGGTGAGCGCATCGCGCTGATCGGCCGCAATGGCGCCGGTAAATCCACGCTGATGCGGCTGCTGGCCGGCGAACTCAAACCCGACGACGGCGAGATCCGCCTGGAAAGCGGTCGCCGCATCGCGCGTCTGGAACAGGAAGTGCCGGCGGGCGCCAGCGGCAGCGTGTTCGATGTCGTTGCCGAAGGGCTCGGCGAGCTGGGTGCCTTGCTTGCCCATTACCACCACCTGGTGCATGCCGACGAGATCGACTTCGATGCCTTGTCGGCCGTGCAGGCGAAGATCGAATCCGCGCATGGCTGGTCGCTGGACCAGCGCGTGACCGAGACGCTGGGCAAACTCAGCCTCGACGGCGATGCGGATTTCGCGCAACTCTCCGGCGGCATGAAGCGCCGCGTGCTGCTGGCGCGCGCGCTGGTTTCCGCGCCTGACCTGCTGCTGCTGGATGAACCGACCAACCATCTCGATATCGAGGCGATCGACTGGCTCGAAGGTTTCCTCAAGTCATGGAGCGGTGCGCTGGTGTTCGTCACCCATGACCGGCGTTTCCTGCGTGCATTGGCGACGCGCATCGTCGAAATCGATCGCGGCCAAGTCACCAGCTGGCCGGGCGACTGGGACAACTACCAGCGCCGCCGCGAGGAGCGGCTTAACGCCGAGGCGCAGGAAAATGCGCGCTTCGACAAGCTGCTGGCGCAGGAGGAAACCTGGATCCGGCAAGGCATCAAGGCCCGCCGCACGCGTGACGAAGGCCGCGTGCGACGCCTGAAGGCGATGCGCAACGACCGCGCCGCACGGCGCGAACTGACCGGCAACGTGCGCATGGACACGGCGCAGGCCGAGTCGTCCGGCAAGAAGGTCATCGAGACCAAGGCGATCTCGTTCGGTTTCGGTGAATCGATGCTCGTCAATGACTTTTCGACCACGATTTTGCGCGGCGATCGCATCGGCCTGATCGGACCCAACGGCAGCGGTAAGACCACGTTGCTGAAATTGCTGCTTGGACAACTGCAACCGACGGCGGGCGAGGTCCGCATCGGCACGCAACTGCAGGTCGCGTATTTCGACCAGTACCGCGCCACGCTGCGCGAGGACTGGAATGCGATCGAGAACGTGGCGGAGGGCCAGGAATTCGTCGAGTTCGGCGGCAAGCGCAAGCATGTGATCGGCTATCTGCAGGATTTCCTGTTCACGCCCGAACGCGCGCGCGCGCCGATCACGCGGCTGTCCGGCGGCGAGCGCAACCGCCTGCTGCTGGCGCGCCTGTTCGCGCAACCGTCGAACCTGCTGGTGATGG
This sequence comes from Luteimonas sp., assembly GCA_037720875.1. Taxonomy (GTDB): domain Bacteria; phylum Pseudomonadota; class Gammaproteobacteria; order Xanthomonadales; family Xanthomonadaceae; genus JALYOU01. The sequence continues at coordinate 1,384 of JBBJNO010000045.1, forward strand.
ACGAACCGACCAACGACCTCGATGTCGAGACACTGGAATTGCTGGAAGAGTTGCTGGGCGACTACCCCGGCACGCTGCTGCTGGTCAGCCACGACCGTGATTTCCTCGACAACGTGGTGACCTCGACGCTGGTGATGGAAGGCGACGGTCGCGTAGGCGATTACGTCGGGGGTTATAGTGACTGGCTGCGACAAAGCAGTCAGTCGTGGGCGCGGCAGCGTCCAGACGCGACCACAGGCACGACCGCAACGATGGTCAAGACGCCTTTGGGAAAATTGGTTCCCGCCGAGGCCAAAGCGGCCGCCAAACGCAAGCTCAGCTACAAGGACGCGCGCGAACTCGAACAACTGCCGTTGCGCATTGAAATGCTGGAAACAGCTCTGAGCGAATTGACCGCGCGCGGCAACGATCCGGCGTTCTACCAGCGCGATGCCGCCGCGATTGCCGCGCACAATACCGAGATTGCCAAGCTGCAAGTCGAACTCGATGCAGCGTATGCGCGCTGGTCGGAACTGGAAGGTTGAAGCGGCAGCATCCACTGTAGGAGCGGCTTCAGCCGCGAGCTCTTGTTGTTGCTCTTGTAGGCCAGGAGCTCGCGGCTGAAGCCGCTCCTGCGAAAGCAATCCTACGAAAGCAATATGCGGTGCTACTGCGACTCCATCGCATCGAACGCACTCTCGGGCAAGGCCAGAAACGCCCAAAACGGCGTGCCGCGCTCCGCCCAGTCGCTGGAGGCTTCTTCCAGTATTTCGAGCAGATGGTCGAAGTCGCTTTCGTCCGCGTCGCGCAGGTCTCCGGCGGCGTCAATCAATAACGCGTAGCCGTCCGCTGCCAGCCACGACAGGTCACGCAGGCGGTCGGCGAGCGCATCCCAGTTGCGGCCGGAACCCGACGGGAAGTCCAGCGCGGCCCCAATGCGCATCAGCAAAGTCGCCTTGTCGGCGCAACCGGAAAAATCGATGCGCCGCACCAGCAGGCCGGTATCGCGCGCAGCGACATCCAGTGTGGCGAGGTCGTCGCTGGTCACGAAATACACGCCCGATTGCGCGACATCATCCAGCCCCAGGTCGAAGCCGGACTCGCTCATTGCCGCCGCTCCGGTGCGCGCACGTTGAACGCGCGGAAACTGTCGTAGTGATCATCGGTGTAGAACCAGCTTCGCGGCGGATGGCCGCCGGTGACGATGCGGCGGGCGCCGCGATGTTCGACACCCGGTGTGGCGATGGTGTATTCGCGATAGTGCCCGCGCGGCATGTCAGGCAGCAGGCCTTCGCGATTGCCGAACACGTTGCCGTCCTGCCGATGCGCGAAGGGCCCGCCGCGCTGGATGGTGGCCACCATGTCGCGGGCTTCCGGCGGCAGGAATGCAGGCAGCGAGTTGTTGACACCCGGTGTCGGCACGGTACGTGCCGTCTGGGTGGCGGACGGGGCAGGCGACGGGGTCTGCTGCGTTGCCGTCTTCGGCCATAACAGCACGGCCAGCGCGATCAGGGCGGCCAGGACCAGCCATGTCCTCTTGCGCATCATGCTGAATCTCCGCGCGTGGATGCGGACAGCTTCCGCCAACGCGCTGCCGGCGTAAAGTACCGCTGCCACGCGTATCTTTTTTGCATTCAGGAGATGACGGAAATGGGAGTCATGAATCCCCGCGTCGATGCCTATATCGCCAAGTCGGCTGAATTCGCACAACCGATCCTGCAGCGCGTGCGCGCCGTGGTGCACGAGACCTGTCCCGATGTGAAGGAAGCGATCAAGTGGGGCAGTCCGTCGTTCGTTTACGCCGGCGGCATCCTGTGCGGCATGGCGGCGTTCAAGCAGCACGCTTCGTTCGGCTTCTGGAAGCATGCGCTGGTGGTCGGCGAGCACGCGCCGCGCGACGGCATGGGGAGCTACGGCAAGCTCACAACGATTTCTGATCTCCCGCCGAAGAAACAACTGGTCGCCGACATCAGGAAAGCGATGCGTTTGAACGAGGAAGGCGTCAAGACCCCGGCCGCGCGCAAGCTTGCGCCCAAGCCGCCGGTGGAAGTGCCCGCCGATCTTGCTGCCGCGATGAAGAAGAATGCGAAGGCACGTGCAACCTTCGACGCGTTCCCGCCCAGCGCGCGCCGCGAATATGTGGAATGGCTGACCGAGGCCAAGCGCGAGGAAACGCGGCAAAAGCGCCTGGCGCAGGCGATCGAGTGGATGGCCGAAGGCAAGGAACGGCATTGGAAATACAAAAACTGTTGACGCTTCTCCATGCGGTTGCAAAAGCCATCCGATGACGTAGGGCGGGTCTCGACCCGCCGCCTTTTAGTGACGGGTACGACGGGTCAAGGCCGCGCCTTTTAGTGACGGGTACGACGGGTCAAGACCCGCGGCTTTTAGTGACGGGTACGGCGGGTCAAGACCCGCGCCTTTTAGTGACGGGTAACGGCGGGTCAAGACCCGCGCCTTTTAGTGACGGGTACGGCGGGTCAAGACCCGCGGCTTTTAGTGACGGGTACGGCGGGTCAAGACCCGCCCTACGAATTCGACGTGCGAATGAACGCTCACTCGAACAGATATGCCCCGCAGCCCGTGTACGATCTTTCAGCGACGACAAGTTCGGCGCTGGCTTCAAAGGCCTCGCCACTCATGCCGTCATTGCAGGCGGTGCGTGCGATCCGCAGTTCCACTGTGGCGCCATCGGTCGTCATACCGCGGAAACCGGAAATCGCGCCTTTGAGCGGCTGCACGCTGGGCACATCGATCTTGCGCTCGCCGTAATCGAGTTGCGCATGCAACATCGGCGCTTCGCCGCGGCCCACTTCCACGTACCAGCCAGGCTCGCCGCCAACCGCGCGGAAACCAATGTTTCTGGACTGCGCCTCGACCCACGGCGATGCGCGCTCGCTGCGTGTGCAAACGCCGTGCTCCTTGTCATCCAGTGTCAACATGGCTTCTTCGCCCCTGCTCCAGAACTCGTTGCCTCCGCCGTCGCCGTACCTTGTGCCGGAGGCCGATGGGACCTGCGGCAATGCGATGTCACGGCCGGAGAAGGACAGGTGCACTTCATCGCGATGCGCCCGCGCGCTGACGAGAAGATCGCCGCATTGGTAGTGAAAATTTTGCGTTTCAGCATTCGGCGCGACAGGTGGCATGCCGGGTGCCGAATTCGACGCGGCGACAGCACGCGATTCCACCGAAGACGCTGGCGCCGGAGTGTCCGCTTCACTCGCGGGTTTGCAGGCGGAAAGCGCAACGGCAAGGCTCAATGGCAACAGGATCGACTTCATGGGGATGCTCATTGGAGACTGAAAATTTCCTGGATTCCAAGGAATTCTGGCAAGGTAGTTACGGACCGAGCAGTCAAGCCTTTGCTAGAACCTATCTCAATATCGGAACTCCTAGATTTGTAATCGTCATTCCCGCGAAGGTGGGAACCCATGCCCGTACGTTTTCATTGGGAGGATGGCTCCGTGGCCAGTGCATCGGCCTGGATTGCCGCCTTCGCGGGAATGACGAGCCGTGCTTCGCCGCGCCTGGGCTTTGGAACCTGGTCAAACACCGTGCGCCGCGATTACTTCGGAACGGTCTGGGTGCGGAACACAGGATAACGATTGAACCTGTCGTCCCACGACGAATGCCGACGCGCGAAGAATTCAAGACGCGCTTGCGGGCTCTTCGCGAATTCGGCGTCCTCGTTCAACCTCCGCTCGAACTCGGCTTTCAACGTCTTGTTGTTTTTCAACATCTCGCGCGCGACATCCTCGGCCACGTAGGCCTCCATGTATTCCTTCTGCTCGAACGCATTGTTGAAGTCGCCCCATGCGACCAGCGAGTCGGACGATTGCGGCTCCAGGATCGCCATGGCCAGCCGTACCTTCGGCTGCGCGATCGGCACGAACAACACGCCTGCCGCCATGGTCTGCGTGTCCGCCATCCATTGGCCTTCCACCGCGAGCCGCTGATGGCCTTCGACGGAATTGGGCGTCAGCGCGGTCTTGTCCGCGCGGAAGGTCTCGACCTTGGCATCGGTCAGCGCACGATCAAGCGTGCGGTACGCAATGCCGTGGATGTCGAGTTGCCGCGCCACCTGCGCCGCATGCTGGCGCGGCACCAGGTAGCCGCCCTTTGGTGCGATCACGCTACGGCCCGGCATGATCTCGTCGCGCAACGGCACTTTCCAGATTTGCGGCGTGCCGTCGTCGTAGCGCGTCATCGATGCGCCGGAAATGTCCGAAGGCGTCCGCGTGTACGCATAGCCCCGGAAATCAATCGTGCGGCTCTTGTCGCTGGCCGTGTAGTCGAGTGGAATGGATGCGCCTGCCAGCCTGGCCGCACGCGTATCGGCATCCTGCGCCAGCGCGCGCCACTGCTTGCCATGTCGCGCGACGTGTTCGAGCACCGAGACCACCGTGTTGCGGGTGATGCGCACGCGCGTGGGGTAGTCCTTCCACGAATGCGTCTCGACCAGCATCCCAAGGCGGTTGCGCAACGGGAAATAGCCGAGCGAAAAACGCGGGGGCGACACCGAGTCGATGAAGCCCGAACTGGGGTCGTCGGTATCGACAAAAGACGGATAGAACGCCAGCGGCAGCGACCCCTGCTTGCCCAGGTCGGCGATCACGCCATCACGCAGCACGCGCCCGGCCTTGCGCAATTGCGCATCGCCGGAATGCAAAGGCTCGACCTGGATCGAGATGTCGTGCTCGAACTTGGCGCCATCGGTGACATGCAGGTCGATGGTGGCAAGCGGATCCCACGCGTTCACCAGCGCGAGCATCGCCTGCATTTCCGGTGTGTCGGCCTTGACGTAATCGCGGTTGAGATTGAAGTTCTGACCGGTGGTGCGCCAACCCATCTGTTCCGGGCCGTTCTGGTTGGGCCGGTTCCAGCGCCCGAATCGTTCGTGGCCATCGATGTTGAACACCGGCACGAACACCAGCACCTGCCGGTCAAGCGCGCCCTGCGCCGCTTCGCCGTCCAGCACCTGCCGCAGCGCCAGCAAGCCCGCATCCTTGCCATCGATCTCGCCGGCATGGATGCCGCCCTGCACCAGCGTCACCGGCAAGCCGCGTTCGCGCGCCGCTTCCGCCGTCAGCGCGCCACTGCGCGATGCCACGATCGCCTTCATCGGACGGCCTTCGGGCGTCGTGCCGAAATCGATGCAGTGCACTGCATCGGGATACTGCCGGGCGAAGGCAGCGCAGAGCGCGATTACTTCATCGTAGCGGCCGGTCTTGAGAAACCCGGAACGCTCGGACAACGTGACCAGCGCGTCATTCGCGGCGAGGGTGGGTGCGGTGCAGGCAAGCAGGACGCTCAGGGCGAGGGCGCGGATCATGTGTGGGAATCTGTCGGGGAATCAGGGATGGTAACGGAGCACGGCGCTGCGGCCATGCGAATGATCGGGCTGCCGGCAACGCGCTGTCAGCAGTGACCAGCGGCACGGACTGGTGGGCGCTGGGCATCGGTAGACTCTCGGGTTGCTCCGCATCGATCCAGGACAACGTCCCATGTACACCCTGTATTACGCACCGGGCGCGGCCAGCATGGTGGTGCACTGGTTGCTGCTGGAACTCGACCAGTTGCATGAGCTGCGCCTGGTCGATACCGGCAAGCGCGAGCACAAGACGCCGCAATACCTCGCCATGAATCCGAACGGCGTGGTGCCGACGTTGCTGGTCGATGGCGCGCCGATGTCCGAGGCGGCGGCGAGTTCAAGGCTTCTGGCAACCCGAACCGATGCGCTAGGCTTCGGTCTTCGCTCGCAACGGAATTCCTGAATGAGCACGATCGCCGCCGAAGCCAGACCCGCGGGGCGCCTGCCGCGCCAGATTCCCTACATCATCGGCAACGAAGCCTGCGAGCGCTTCAGTTTCTACGGGATGCGCAACATCCTGACACCGTTCCTGATCAGCACGCTGCTGCTGTACGCGCCGGAAGCCGAGCGCGCGGGCATCGCCAAGGATGTCTTCCACAGTTTCGTCATCGGCGTGTATTTCTTCCCGCTGCTGGGCGGCTGGCTGTCGGATCGTTTTTTCGGCAAATACAACACCGTGCTGTGGTTCTCGCTGGTGTACGTCATCGGCCACGCCTGCCTTGCGATGTTCGACGACAACCGCACCGGTTTTTACACGGGACTCTTCCTGATTGCGCTGGGATCGGGGGGCATCAAGCCGCTGGTGGTGTCGTTTGTCGGCGACCAGTTCGACCAGTCCAACAAACACATGGCCAAGATTGTGTTCGATGCGTTTTACTGGACGATCAATTTCGGCTCGTTCTTCGCATCGCTGCTGATGCCGATTTTCCTGCGCAATTACGGCCCGGCCGTGGCATTCGGCATCCCCGGCATCCTGATGGGCATCGCCACGATCATCTTCTGGATGGGCCGCAAGCAATACGTACGCGTGCCGCCGACACGTGGATTGGATCGCGATTCCTTCTACAACGTCGCCAGGACCGCGCTGAGCACGCATGCGGCGGGCCAGGGCAGGCCAGGTTTCATCATGGCCGTTGTCGGTGCCGTGCTCGCGGCTGCCATCCTGCTGTGCTGGGCGATCAAGCCGGGTTTCTGGCCGGAGGATTTCACGTTCGTCATCAGCGCCTGCCTCGCGCTGGGCGCGCTGATCGTGTTCGGCGGCATCGGAACCGCGATGCAACTGGAACGCGCGCGCGGCGCGCATCCCGACGAAGCAGTCGACAGCGTGCGCTCGGTACTGCGGATCCTGATCGTGTTCGCGCTGGTGACGCCGTTCTGGTCGCTGTTCGACCAGAAGGCCTCGACCTGGATCCTGCAGGGCAACGAGATGCGCGTCCCGCACGAGACGTGGTGGTGGCCGAGCTGGCTGGTCAAGGAACCGGCGCAGATGCAGGCGTTGAACCCGCTGCTGGTGATGCTGATCATTCCCTTCAACAACATCGTGCTGTACCCGGCGTTGCGGCGCATGGGATTCGAGCCGACGGCATTGAAGCGCATGGGCTGGGGCATCGCATTCTCCGGCCTTGCGTGGGTCGGAGCGGGCGCGATCCAACTGCATATCGACGGTGGCGCATCCACGTCGCTGGCGTGGCAGGCATTGCCCTACATCCTGCTGACGTTCGGCGAGGTGCTGGTCTCGGCGACCGCGCTTGAATTCGCCTACAGCCAGGCCTCGCAGGGGATGAAAGGCGTGATCATGGCGTTCTGGTATTTGTCGGTGACGTTCGGCAACCTGTGGGTGCTGCTGACCAATGCCGCCGTGCGCAACGATACCGTGATCTCGCGCATCGCTTCGACCGGGCTCAGCGAGAACGCTTTCCTGATGTTCTTCTTCGCCGCATTCGCCTTTGTCGCCGCGGCGATGTTCGCGTGGTATGCGAAGCGCTATCCGATGCAGGACAACTACCGGGTCGCGCAATGACCTTTTCCGTGACCTATGTCGTGATCGGCATCACCGTGCTCGTGTCCTGGCTGGCCTTCAACAACCGGCCGTTGCTGGAACGGCTGGTCCTGTGGCCGCCGGCGATCGACCGGCGCAGGCAATACGACCGCCTGCTCACGCACGGTTTCATCCATGCCGACTGGATGCACCTGTTGTTCAACATGATCACGCTGTATTCGTTCGGGCAGGCGATGGAAGCGTTCTACGTCGAACGCATCGGGCTGCTTGGGTACCTCGGGTTTTACTTGTCGGCCATCGTCATCGCGATCCTGCCGACATTCCTGAAGCATCGCCACGATGCCCACTACCGCAGCCTCGGCGCATCGGGCGCGGTGTCGGCGGTGCTGTTTTCCTTCATCCTGCTGGCGCCGTGGTCGCCGATCTATCTCTTCCTGATTCCGGTCGGGATACCCGCGTTCCTGTTCGCGGCGTTGTACGTCGGCTACAGCATCTGGATGGACAAGCGCGGCGGCGACAACGTCAACCACAGCGCCCACTTGTGGGGCGCTGCCTATGGCATGTTGTTCACGGTGTCGATGGAGCCGCGCGTGGCGACGACGTTCGTCGGGCGGCTGCTGAACCCTTCAGGCGGTTGAGGCGCTCGGCGTGTGCCGGTGTTGCCAGGGTTGTTGACTCAGGCGGCTGCCGCGGCAGGCAATGGCGATGGAACATCACCGGCCTGGTCGTAATTGTGTGCGAGGCGCTGGTAGACGATCGCATCGAGCACCATGAATTCCTGGCTGTTGGGATCGCCGCTGGCGACGATCTCGAACAGCCGATTGACCGCGTTGTCGTCGCTGACGGCGGCAATCGCCATCAGATTGTGATCAGACATGAGCACTCCCTATCTTCCCCTGTGGTGACGGGTAGTACGCAGCAATCGTGCCAAGTGCGGACAGTGGCGCTTGCCGGTCAAAGTGACGCGCCGTGTCACAGCCTCCAAACCGGATGGGCAAAAAGCTGACGCCTTCGGTCGTGATCAGGCAGGTGCGATCACCCGGCCTGCATCGCGGCCGTGATACCTAACCTGCATGCGGCGCGACCGCGTCGTTGCTGACCAGCCACCAGGAGGCAAGCATGGCCACTGCCAAAGCAGGCAAGTCCGTCGTCGGGAAAACCACAAAGAAAACCACAAAGAAAACCGTGAAGCCAGCCACCAAGCGCCCGGCGGCGCGGGCAACGAAAGTGGCTTCCAGCAAGGCCCCGGCCAGGACAACAGTGAAAAAAGCTGCGGCCAAGAAAGTTGCGGTGAAAAAACCGGCTGCCAAAACGACAACCGCAAGAAAATCAGTCGCCAGCAAGCCTGTCGCGAAGAACCCTGCCGTCAAGGAAGCGGTGGCGAAAAAGGCTGTGGCCAAGAAGGCTGTGGCCAAGAAGGCTGTCGCCGGAAACGCCGCCAACAACACCAGCAAAGTGACGGCGAAACATTCATCCACGGCAGCAACCGGCCTGCGCAAGCCAGTGGCCAAGACAGCGCCGAAAAAGTCGATGCCTGCAAAGCCAGCCGACGTTACCCGCATCGTTTCAAAGCCGGCGAACAAGACCATGCCGGATTCGACGGCCCGCAAGTCCACGCGCAAGCCCCGCATGATCACCCCAGAGCAGGCGCTGGCCAACACGCGGGCCTTGCTTGAAGCCAAGAAAGAACATGATCGCCAGCCGCAACCGTGGCAGATGCTCGATCAGCAAGCCGGCCCCATCGATCACGCGGGCTACCAATCACCGGAAGCAGCCGACAAGGCAGAGCAATTGCACGCCGGCGAAAGCCGCATGCAGGCGATCCCGGGCAGCATCAGCAGCACTGGTCGCAAGAACCAGGGCAAGCGCGACAACAGTTGAACCAGTCCACTTCCAGGAGCCTTGAATGACCACTGCCATCACGCACGACCGGGTCGGGCGCAAGTTCACCACCAGTGTCGACGGACACGAAGGCCATGTGGATTATGAAAGTGACGATGGCCGCATCGTCATCACCCATACCGTGGTGCCGGCCGAGATCGGCGGACGCGGGATTGCAGCCGAACTGGTCAAGGCCGCACTGGATTTTGCGCGTGACGAAGGCCTCAAGGTCGAGCCCCGATGCTCATACGCGGAGGGATACCTGCAGAAACATCCCGAGTACGCCAGCCTGGCCTCTTGAGTTGTCTTTCGTGCAGCGGTTTGCTGTGCGACAACGGCGGCATGTGCGAGCATGCCGCCGTTTCCCTGTCTGCGACCCGACGCCATGCGCTTGAACAAACATATCAGCGACAGTGGCCACTGCTCGCGGCGCGAAGCCGACCAGCTGATTTCCGAAGGCCGTGTCACGGTCAACGGCGTGCGCGCGCGGATCGGCGCAGAGGTGGGCGAGGGTGACGAGGTTCGCGTCGATGGCCAGAAGCTGGCGGTCCGCAGCGCGGCCAAGGGCCAGCGCAAGCACGTCTACATCGCGCTGAACAAACCGGCCGGGATCACCTGCACGACCGAATCGGCGGTGAAGGGCAACATCGTCGACTTCGTCGGCCACCAGCAGCGCATTTTCCCGATCGGTCGCCTCGACAAGGACTCCGAAGGCCTGATCTTGCTGACCAGCAACGGCGACATCGTCAATGAGATCCTGCGCGCGGAGAGCAAGCTGGAGAAGGAATATCTGGTGGCCGTGAACCAGGCCGTGACCGACGCATTTCTGCGCGGCATGAGCCGGGGAGTGCCTCTGCGTGGCGAGACCACGCTGCCGTGCAAGACCGGGAAACTGGGGCGGTTCGGCTTCCGCATCGTGCTGGTGCAGGGCCTCAACCGGCAGATCCGCCTGATGGCGGCGCATTTCGGCATGCGGGTGAAGCAGCTGGTACGGGTGCGAATCGGGACGGTGAAGCTGGGGCGGCTCAAGCCCGGGCAGTGGCGCAACCTGGGCGATACCGAGCTGCGGGCACTGCTGCCGCTTCGCCAGGATTGGTAGGTCCCTAACCCGTTCAGCTTGGGGTTCGCATTTCCGCTCAGGTTTATGTATTGTGCGCCCACTGTTCAAAGCCGGGATCACGGTACATCGTGGCCCGATGCGGTCGATCCATGTGTGATCCGCTACATCGCTCTCGCGTTACCCCTTGCTCGACAGTCTCGGCCCGCACATCGCGACGCCGTGTTTCAATTCACTGTTCCAAGGAGTAACAAAAAATGTCGGATCGTCAAACTGGCACCGTCAAGTGGTTCAACGACGCTAAGGGCTTCGGCTTCATCACCCCCGAAAGCGGCCAGGACCTGTTCGTCCACTTCCGTTCGATCCAGGGCAGCGGCTTCAAGTCGTTGCAGGAAGGTCAGCGCGT